>SKNJ01000171.1 GCA_007120575.1 Thioalkalivibrio sp. | reverse complement strand
CTGCCCTGCACCTGGCCCCGCACCGCCGGGTCGTGGTGATCAGCAAGGGCCCGGTGGACGAGGGTAGTACGCGTTATGCCCAGGGCGGGATCTCCGCAGTGCTGGACCGCGCCGATTCCTTCGATGCACATATCGCCGACACCCTGGACGCCGGCGCCGGCCTGTGCGACGCGGACGCAGTGCGACGCACGGTTGCGGCGGGGCCCGAGGCGATCCACTGGCTGATGAACCTCGGGGTCCCGTTCACCCGCGAGGCGATGGACGGGCGCAGCCGCCTGCACCTGACCCGCGAGGGTGGACACAGCGCGCGGCGGGTCGCGCATGCCGCCGACGCCACCGGCCGCGCGATTGAGGAGGCACTGGTGCGCAACGCCGGCGAGCTCGGCACCATCGACGTGCTGGAACGGCATGTGGCAGTGGACCTGATTACCCGCCCGGTCGGCGGGACCCGGCGCGTGATCGGGGCCTACGTGCAGGATGCCGAGACCCGCCAGGTGGAAACCCTGCTGGCCCCCACCGTGATCCTCGCCACCGGGGGCGCCAGCAAGGTGTATCTGTACAGCTCGAACCCGGACGGCGCCACCGGTGACGGCATCGCGATGGCCTGGCGCGCTGGCTGTCGCATCGCGAACATGGAGTTCATGCAATTCCACCCGACCTGCCTCTTTCACCCGCGCGCCAAGTCTTTCCTGATCTCCGAGGCGGTGCGTGGCGAGGGTGGCCGCCTGCTGCTGCCAAATGGCGAACGCTTCATGGACCGGTTCGACGAACGCGGCGAACTTGCCCCGCGGGATATCGTGGCGCGTGCGGTGGACCACGAGATGAAGCGTCTGGGGATCGACTGCGTCTATCTGGACATCAGCCATCAGCCGGCCGAGTTTATCCGCGAGCATTTCCCGACCATCCACGAGCGCTGCCTGGAGTTCGGCTTCGACATGACCCGGGAGCCGCTGCCGGTAGTGCCCGCTGCGCACTACACCTGCGGCGGGGTGATGGTGAATCACTTCGGTCAGACCGACCTGCCCGGCCTGTACGCGACCGGAGAGGTGTCCTACACCGGCCTGCATGGCGCCAACCGTATGGCGAGCAATTCACTGCTGGAATGCCTGGTGTATGCCCGCGCTGCGGCCGATCACATCCTTTCTCAGACCGACCTGCCGACCCCCGAGCAGCTGCCGGTACCCGCCGCCTGGGACGAGTCCCGGGTCACCGAGTCGGAGGAAGAGGTCATCGTTGCACACGACTGGGACGAGCTGCGGCGGCTGATGTGGGACTACGTCGGGATCGTGCGCACCGTGGAACGCCTGAAACGCGCGGAACGCCGCATCCGGATCCTGCAGGAGGAGATCCACGAATATTACAGCCATTTCCGGATCTCGCCGGACCTGCTGGAACTGCGCAACCTCGCGATGGTGGCCGAAATCATCGTGAAGAGTGCCCTGGCCCGCCCGGAGAGCCGCGGCCTGCACTACCTGCGCGAACACCCGGAACCGGACCCGGCGCTGGAGGGCAAGCCGACCATCCTGGCGCCGGACAACGCCCTGCGTCCGGGCTCCGATCAGCGGCCCTGAGTGATCGGCCCTGAGTGATCGGCCCTGGGCCGCGCTCAGGAGGCCGGCGGCAGCTGGATAAAGTGCTCGCGATAGTGCCGCAATTCGTCGATTGAGTCGCGGATATCCTGCAGCGCCTGGTGCGAGCCATTCTTGCTCAGCTGGGCCACCACATCCGGTGCCCAGCGCCGCGCCAGCTCCTTCAGGGTCGACACGTCCAGGTTGCGGTAGTGGAAATACTGCTCCAGCTCCGGCATCAGGCGCGCCATGAACCGACGATCCTGGCAGATCGAATTGCCACACATCGGCGACGCTCCCTTCGGGACATACTCGTTCAGGAACGCGAGGGTCTCCTGCTCGGCCGCCGCCTCGTCGATATCGCTGTGGCGCACCCGCTTCAGCAGGCCGGACTTGCGGTGGGTGGTCTGGTTCCAGGTATCCATCCCGGACAGCACATCCGGGGGCTGGAACACCGCCATCACCGGTCCTTCGGCCAGGACGTTCAGGTCCTTGTCCGTGACAATGGTCGCGACCTCGATAATCCGGTCCGCCTGCGGATCCAGCCCGGTCATCTCCAGATCGATCCAGATCAGGTTTTCGGCACTCGCAGCCATGTTCGCTCCTTCGGGAAACACGCGATAGTCCCGGACAGGGCTTCCCTTTCATCCGGAACGGGAGTCTATCATCATGGTCACAGACAAGGTGGCACGACCGCCACCCCGATAACTCACCCCACCGGGAGAATCACGATGCGACAGATCACCACGGGCATCGCCGCCCTGGCCCTGGGCCTGAGCGGCATTGGCGCAGCCCAGGCGGACGACATCCGCAAGGGCCAGGAGCTGCACAGCGACAACTGCATCAGTTGCCATGCCGACATGATGGGCGGGGACGGCTCCGGCCTCTACACCCGCGACAACCGCATGGTCGGTTCCCACGACCAACTGGTATCCCAGGTCAACATGTGCAACACCCAGCTCGGCACCAACTGGTTCGACGACGAGGTCGCCGCCGTGGTCGAATACCTGAACGCCGAATACTACAACTTCTGAGATCCGCCATGAGTGACCTGAAGACCAAGCACTGCCAGGCCTGCGAGGGCTTCTCGGAACCCATGCCGCGCCCCGACGCGGAACGCGCCCTGGGCCAGATCGACAACGGCTGGATGATCGACGAAACCGGCAAGAGCATCCAGCGCAGCTTCAAGTTCGACAACTTCCACGAGACCATGGCGTTCGTGAACGCGGTCGCCTGGGTCTCGCATATCGAGGACCACCACCCCGACATGGCGGTGGGGTTCAACCACTGCTCAGTGCAGTACTCCACGCATGCGGTCGGCGGGCTGACGGAGAACGACTTCATCTGCGCCGCGCGCGTCGACGCCCTGCTGGACTAGCCCGGATGTTTCATGAATTCGCGTGATGATCGCGCAGAATATGGGCCGCACAGGGGATTTTCCGAAGGAGTGGCGTATGGAGCGATACGGCCGACTGAGGCAAATTCCCTGTGCGGACAAGAGACCCGCGAGGGCGCGTGCAATTGATGAAATATCCGGGCTAGGGAAACACTGATCCATGATCGATCCATATCGTCCGTGACCACCCCCAGTCGGGTCGTCGCCCGCCACAACGAGATGGCCGACATCGTGGGCGCCGACGACCGAGCCCTGCGTCGGCTGCGCCTGCACCGTCGCCACAAGGACCTGGCGTGCGGCGACCGCGTGGAACTGGACCCCGTCGGCGAACAGGTGGTCCAGGTCCTGCCCCGCGATAACGTCCTGATCCGGCGCGACGGTTTTGGCCGGCGCAAGGTCATCGCCGCCAATATCGACTGCGTGTGGATCGTGGTCGCCCCGGAACCCGCCCCCGCGCGTTTCCTGATCGACCGTTTCCTGGTCGCCATCCTCAACCTTCCGGCACGCCCTCGCCTGCTGCTCAACAAACAGGACCTCGCCAGGACGCAGGAGCCGGAGTGGCTGACCCCCTACCGCCACCTCGACCTGCGGCCGCTGGCGGTCAGTGCGCGCACCGGCCACGGGCTGGAGGCGTTGGCCGAGGCCGCGCGCGGGCATACCAACATCCTGGTGGGCCAGTCCGGGGTGGGCAAATCCTCGATTATCTCCGCCTTGCTGCAACAGCACGGCGCGGCAGACTGGCCGACGCCGGAAGCCGGCGAACTCGCGGCCTCCGGAGAAGGACGGCACACCACAGTCACCGCCCACTGGTATCCGCTCGCCGGCGGCGGGGCCTGGATCGATTCGCCCGGGGTCCGCGACTTCACCCCGGAAATCGCGTCCCGCGACGTTCTGGAGCGCGGCTTCCCCGACCTCGTCGCATATGCCGACGCCTGCCGCTTCCGCGACTGCCACCACGCCAGCGAGCCTGGCTGCGCGGTGCGCGCCGCGGTCGCGGCGGGGCAATTGCCGGCCGACCGCCTGGACGCCTGGCACAGCCTGGGGGGCCACTGTTCGGTGTAAAGGGATATGCCCCCGGGACCGGTTTCCCCGGGCAGGCACTGAACGATCTCGGGGCGAACACCGGGTCAATACAGTCGTTGCGGGGCCCCGCGGACAGACATCCGGGAGGTAACCGCGAACGGTCGCGACAGGGGTGCGCCGAGACCGATCGTTATACGGCGCGCGTCGCGATCAGAAGGTCAGCCCCATCTCCACGCCGATCACCGAGGAGGCCGCGTCGCGCGACGCACCTTCGAATTCGAGGCGATCGGCCAGCCAACCGCTGTCAGCTTCGTTCATGGTGTAGTCGTCGTAGTACAGGCTCATCGAGAGTTCGGACTGGTTCTGCAGGCGCAGGCGCCCATCCAGGCTCAGGTAGCCCGCGGTGCGGCCAATATCGCGATGCCGGTTACCAAAACCGAACCCGGGATGGGATTCGTCACTGGTCAGTGGCTGACGCAGACCGATCCGGAACTGGCTGTCAAAGCGGCCGGCCGCGAAGGTCGGCCCGAGACTCAGGTCGGTAAAGTAGGAGTTGAACTCCTGACCCGGTCCCAGATCGTTCCAGGTTTCGCCGGATTGCATGCCCAGCCCGAGATTGAGTCCGTAGCCGAAACCGCTGTTGCCGAACTCCTGGCGGTAGCCCCCGACCGCCTCGAACATGCGCGTATTCAGTACCGCGTCCTCGCCATCGAACAGCGGCGCGGTGTCGTGGCCGGAACGCAGGGTCAGGTGGTACCGCGAATCCGAACGCTCGCGGGCCGGCTCTCTCGCCGCCACTGCCAGCTCTCCGATGCTGAACGTGTTCAGGTCAATCGACGGGTTCAGGGCATATGCCTCGAACTCGCCCGCCGGCGCCTCGGCCTGGGCCGGGCCGAACACCAACCCCAGCCCCGCCAGCAGCCATCCCGCCATGGCGCGCGGACCGACAACACGAGCACCCGCACCCGCCAGGCACAGGCCCCGCCGCGATTCGCGCATCCCGTCCGTCACCACCCGTTGTGCCACGTCGTTGTCTCCGCTCGCTCTCCAGATACCGGGAAGGCCCGGATTGGCTAGCCAGGCGGCCAGGACATCCCGCGTCCGCCCAGTACATGCATATGTATATGATAGACCGTCTGACCGCCCAGTTGGTTGCAGTTCATCACGGTCCGATAACCGTCCTCCGCAAATCCGCGATCGCGCGCCACCTGCGCCGCCACCCGGGCCATCTTCCCGATGACGGGCGCATCCTCGGCCGTCAGGTCGTTCAGCGTCGCGATATGCTTCTTCGGGATCACCAGCACATGCTGCGGGGCCTGCGGACTCAGGTCTTCGAAGGCGAGCACCTCCTCGTCCTCGAACACCGTTTTCGCCGGGATATCGCCCGCCACGATCTTGCAGAACACGCAGTCGGTCATGCCGCTCTCCTCCATGGGAATGGCCGGTCGAGGGACCGGGCACGCCCGCGTCGGGCGCGCTTTATATCAGTAATCACGCCGTCCCGACAAGGCATGCGCCAGGGTGCCGGCATCGGTGTACTCCAGTTCGCCCCCGGTGGGGATGCCCTGGGCGATGCGGGTGGCACGAATGCCGTGCCGCGCTGCCATCTCGGAGAGGTAATGCGCGGTCACCTCGCCTTCCACCGAGGTATTGGTGGCCAGGATCAATTCCTGCACACCCTCCTGTCGTAACCGGATCTCCAGGCGATCCAGACCCAATGCCTCGGGACCGATCCCGTCCAGCGGCGAAAGGCGACCAAGCAGCACATGGAAGCGTCCGTTGAAGTCGGTCGCACCGTCGATCGCCAGCACGTCCCCGGGGCTCTCCACCACGCAGATCACCTGCGGATCCCGCTCCGGATCGCGGCAGTAGCTGCACGTCTCGGCTGCGGTCAGCGTGCGGCACACCGAGCAATGGCCGATCGTCTCCACCGCGTGCTCCACCGCACGCGCCATGCGCCGCGCACCCTCGCGGTCCCGCTCCAGCAGGTGCAGCGCCATGCGGCGCGCGGATTTCGCCCCAACCCCCGGCAGGCAGCGCAGGGCCTGGACCAGTTCGTCGAGTTCGGCGTCCATCGAACACGCGGTCCCGCGGCGCTCAGAACGGGAGCTTCATGCCCGCGGGCAGGCCCATGCCCTCGGTCAGGCTGCCCATACGCTCCTGGGTCGTGGACTCGACCTTCTGTACTGCGTCATTCACCGCCGCCGCAACAAGATCCTCGATCATGTCGCGATCATCCTCGAACAGGCTCGGATCGATCTTGACTCGCCGCACCGCGTACTTTCCGCTCATGGTCACGCTGACCAGACCGCCACCGGCCTGCCCTTCGATCTCCATCTCGGCCAGCTCGGCCTGCATCTTCTGCATGTCTTCCTGCATCTTCTGGGCCTGCTTCATCAGACCGCCCATGCCACCTTTCATCATCTCGCTTGCTCTCCTGAATCCGCCTGGTCGCGGATGCTGTTGGTCTGGATTGCGTGGATACCGCCGCCCGGGCCGGTGCCCGCCCGCGGAAACGCTGATTCATGTCCTGCCTCAGGCAGGTGCCTCGCCCGGCCCGTTCGGCTCGCGGAAACGCACCGCCTCCACTTCCGCCCCGAACTGTTCGCCCAGCGCGCGCACTACCGGGTCCTCGCGCATGGCCGCCTCAGCACTAGCCTGACGTTCCGCCGCATCCGCGGCAAGGCGGGCCGCCGGGGTAGCCGCGCCGGGCTCTGCCTGGTCGACAATCTCGAGGTGCAGGGAGTGCCCCAGCGCCTCCTCCAGCGCCGCCTTCAACCGACCGCGCGCGCGCTCGGTGCACAGCGTACGGTTGCCCGGCGCCAGTGCCAGTACGACGCGCTCGGCATCGCGCGATTGCAATTCCGAATGCAGCGCCAGCTCGCGTGCCGTACCGGCTGGCAACCGACTGGCAAACGCATGCCATTCGAACGTGCCCGGGTTGGCCACCGGCGCCGGCCCGGGCTCCGGCGGGGGCGGTTCACTGACCGATTCGACCTGCTCGTCCACCGCCGCCCGCGGAGCCTCCGGCGCGACATCCGTCGCTGGCTCTCCGGACCCGGGTGCCCGCGGCGAGACCGGCACACTGTCGCCATCCTGACCCACGGGTTCGCTGCGCGGCGCCGCAGCGGTGGCGGGCCGTGCACGTGGTTCGCCACCTGCCCCATCGCTTGCGGACGGCGGGGCCTCCGGCCGGAACGCCAACAGGCGCAGCAGCGTCATCTCCACGCCCATGCGCGGATCAGGGGCATGGGGCAGATCACGCGCCCCGTGCACCAGGATCTGATAGGCAAGCTGAAGGTGCTCGGCATCCACCCGCACGGCGGTCGCGCGGGCCCAGACCTCAGCGGCCTCGCCCTCTGCGGCCACCTCGCCGACGACCTGCTGCACCGCCACCCGGTGCAGCAGCGCGGCCAGTTCGTCGAGCACGCGCGACCAGTCGGGGCCCAGCGTGTCCAGCTCCGCCAGCCCGCTGATCAGGCCCGGACCATCCCCGTCCAGGGCCGCGTCCAGCAGTCCCGTCAGGCGGGTCCGCGGCAACAGGCCGAGCATGTCGCAGGCCTCGGCCTCGGTCAGACGCTCGGCGCCGTAGGCAATTGCCTGGTCGGTCAGACTCAGGGCGTCGCGCATCGAGCCCTCGGCCGCCTCGCCCAGGCGCAGCAACGCCCCCGGCTCGGCCTCGATCTGTTCCGCGGCCAGTACCCGCGCCAGGTGCTCGGCAATCAGCGCCGGCGGCATTGGTTTCAGGTTGAATTGCAGACAGCGCGACAGCACGGTCACCGGCAGCTTCTGCGGATCGGTGGTCGCGAGCAGGAATTTAACGTGGTCGGGTGGCTCCTCCAGCGTCTTCAGCAACGCGTTGAAGCTCTTCTCCGAGAGCATGTGCACCTCGTCGATCAGGTACACCTTGAAGCGGCCGGTGGTGGGCGCGTAGGAGACATTGTCCAGCAACTCGCGGGTGTCATCCACACGCGTGCGCGAGGCCGCATCAACCTCGATCAGATCCAGGTGCCGCCCCTCGGCGATCTCGACACAGGACCGGCACTCGCCGCAGGGCGTGGGGGTCACCCCGGTCTCGCAGTTGAGACAGCGTGCAAGAATCCGGGCAATGGTGGTCTTGCCGACCCCGCGGGTACCGGCGAACAGATAGGCGTGGTGCAGGCGGTCGCCCTTCAGGGCATTGGCGAGGGCGCGCACCACATGCGGCTGGCCAATCAGCTCCTCGAAGCGAGCCGGCCGCCACTTGCGGGCCAGAACCTGATGACTCATGCCTCCCCCGTCACTGCACAGCGATCCGTTGGATTGTGCCACGGCGGCGGGGCCACGACATCGACGGAAAAAGGGTGGTGGCCCGCACCCGCCACACCCCGGCGCCCGACGCAGTTGCTACCGTTGCTCCCTTCCGGGCCTGGCGGGGTTCACAACCTGTCGTCGCGAGGGGACTGATACGGACCACCATAACGCGGTGGAACCGGCGCGCCATTTACGGCACCGGAACCGGGCCGCAACTTTCCCGGTTTCGTCTCGCGACGTCAACCGGAACCCGCGCCGGCAACCGGGGATTGCGGGGCCCGAAGGCACCGCGCGAACCGCCTCTCGCCTCGCGAACGGAGTGCAAGGTCACCCGGTATGGGGTGGAAATGCTGGCGGATCCGGCTATGGTCGGGGTGGCCGCCCCCGGGGCCCGCCTTGCCTGCAACGCGAACGGTCGGGGTCATCAACGCTACGAGGGAATCACCGATGTTCGATTTTCGCCTGCGCGAGATCTTCGGGCTGCTGGCCCGTACCACACCGTTTCTGGTATTTCGCTTCCTGATCTATTTCGCGATCACCCTTGCCTATGTGCTGGGTACCGGGGCCGGGGCCGGCGTCGGCTATCTGGTCGGACATATCGGCGACAACCCGGCGGCATTCGGGGTCTGGGGCGGGCTGATCGGCTTCGGACTGGTGGGCATCGCCGCCTACCTGTTGCGCGAGTACCTGCTGTACCTGGTCAAGGCCGGACATATCGCCGTGCTGGTCGAGCTGATGGAGGGCAAGAGCCTGCCCGAGGGTCGCGGCCAGATCACGCACGCCCAGGCGGTGGTGCGCGAGCGGTTCGCCGAATCTTCGGTCCTGTTCGCGGTGGATCAACTCATCAAGGGTGTACTCAAGGCCTTCAACCGGGTGTTCCTGACCATCGGCCAGCTGATACCGATCCCCGGCACCGGGGGCCTGGCTCGCTTCATCAATACCGTCATCAACCTGTCGCTGACCTACCTGGACGAGGTCATCCTCGCCTACAACATGCGCACACGCTCCGACAACCCCTGGGCCTCCAGCCGCACCGCGCTGATCCTGTACGCACAGAACTACAAGGTCTTCCTCAAGAACGCCTTCTTCCTTGCATTCGTGATCTGGGGGCTGACCCTGCTGGTGTTCCTGATCATCCTCGCACCGGTCGCCGGCCTGGTGGCCCTGTTTCCGGGCAACGCCGGCGCCCTCACGCTGATCGTGGCCCTGGTGTTTGCCTGGGGCATCAAGCAGGCGGTCATCGAGCCGGTCGCGATGACCGCCCTGATGCAGGTGTTCTTCAAGGCCACCGAAGGCCAGCAACCGGATCCGGCCTGGGAGCAGCGCCTGGAGGAGCTGACCGACCGCTTCCGCCAGTTCGGCGCAAAGGCCCGCGCCTATGCCCCGGCCGGCGACCCCACTCCGGACACCACCGAAGGGCCCTCGACGGCGACACCCCAGGACGACCGCGGGTCGGACCAACGATAGGACAAAACTAATCGCGGATTAGGAATAATTCATTGGATATATCATAAGACGACCCTTATGATCGATCCCGTAGTCGGGCAAACCCCGGCGAACATTCCGAACCCAACCCTACGGATCGACAAAAGGAGAACCCATGGAACTTGAAAATCGCGAAGGCCAGCGCGTCCCGGAAGTTACCTTCCGCTGCCGCAAGGACAATGACTGGCACGACGTGCGCTCGGAAGACCTGTTCAAGGGTCGTAACGTGGTCGTGTTCGCCCTGCCGGGCGCGTTCACCCCGACCTGCTCGTCCGCCCACGTGCCGCGCTACAACGAGCTGGCGCCGGTGCTCAAGCAGCACGGCATCGACGAGATCGTCTGCATCTCGGTCAACGACGGCTTCGTCATGGAGGCCTGGCAGGCCGATCAGCAGGCCGACCGCGTGACCTTCATCGCCGACGGCAACGGCGAGTTCACCGAACAGATGGGCATGCTGGTCGACAAGAGCGACCTCGGCTT
>SKNJ01000225.1 GCA_007120575.1 Thioalkalivibrio sp. | reverse complement strand
TCAGCACCGAGGACGCCGAGGTCTCCCGTGCATCCGATGGTTCCGCTGTCGTGTTGCTTGAAGCGGCACTCCGGCTCGCCGGGGGTTCGACTCCCGCACCGCCAGGATACCCGACCGCAAGGGACCCCGCAACTTTTCGACCGCGCAACGTTTCGAGCATGGGAATCGGGGCAGCGAAGAGGCCGGCCATTCACGCGTGACTCCGGGCGACCGAGAAGTGATCCGACCTGCGACCGGAAATGGTGACCGAAGCCAGTCGTCTTTGTCGGGGCCGTTGCCTTGCCAATGCCGCACCGCGCATTGATCGACCGCGCAAAATCGTACTCGTACTCAGCGAAGCGGTGCTCGTACTCGCTGAGTCCGATGGGCGAAACGTTGAGCATGAGCGGCCGCCCCTTGAGCGAGGCGTGGAACACCGCAGCATCTCCCGGTCAGCATCGGATTCGAGTACGAGTATGAGTACCGCCGCAAGCGGCTGAGTACGAGTACGATTGGGACCGCGCGTCGACAGGCGGAACGCCGGGCATCACCGCAGTCCGAGCGGTTGATGTGGGATGTAATAAACGACTAAATCGAGGACTTCGGTGTATGCCGTGGTTCGTGGGTTTTTGGCGTCCTGCAGCACCCGCCGCCGATCTTCGAAGTATAACCGATTCCCGGCCGTTGCTGCGATGTTTGGGGTAGATGTTCTCATTGCGAGCGACCGTGACAGCCTGAAACCAATCAGGGCACCAAACAGATCACCCCAGACACGAACGGACGCAGCGGATAATCAATGGCTTACTCCCGCAATTGAAGCATTCCAGCAATATCATTGCGGTCAAGCAGATAAGATGCGAAAAACGCACCATTGGTGTCAAAAACAAAAACGCTTGGAAAGCTACGAACGCCCCAGCTATCACTCAAACTGCCTTGGTCATCATGGGCTACCGACCAATAAAGGTTTTCGTCCGCAGCTGTGAGTTTTGCGGTTTCTAAATCAGGATCTCGCATCAAGGTCAACACTGACAAGTGATCGCCAAAAGCTTGCTTTAGTTCCCTTAGTTTCGGATACATAATCTTGCATGGACCGCAGCCGGTGAACGAAAACTGAATAACAACCACTTTCCCCTTCTGGTCGCGGAGTCGCCATTCGGTGTTATCGAGCAAGGTCACGGTAAAATCAGCGATCGCTTCGCCAGCGATAAATTCATCGTCAGGCACTTTATCAGCGTACGAAGTCGCTGTACTGGTTGCTACTTCGCCGAATCGGAAAATGTATCCGTGCCGGTCAAGTGGTTTGATTTGAACGACGCGAATGTGGTGTGCATTGGCTTTCAGGTCTTCACGTAATAGCGAGGCATGCCTCATCCAGTTAGCATGCTCTTCGTCCGTTGGTAGGTTATCCGCCGACCACTGTAGCTGCATCCGCTCAACCTGACTTTGCGTATCACTCAAGCCGTTCAACCGATCCAGCGCGTTCGAGGTCATGTCTCGGTTCGCAACAAACAAATTGATGTGATGGTACCAGTTCATCAGCGTTAACTTGGCGGCGGCCCTCACATCCGTTCGACTAGTTCCATGCTCTACAATTGCCATTAACGCTGGCCGCAGTTCAAGATCTAGGTATCCGGCATCAAGTTTGCTCAGTACTTCGGCCGTTTCAGGCAGGGCGACATAATGCACGAGACGTTGGAGAGCCGCTCGGCGGGCATCACGAGTCACAGGATCAGGAAGTCCGGTCCAGCCAGCGAAAAGAAAAATCTGACGCAGGTACATCAAGCCTAATAGCTGACCGCGATGCTCTTCTTCGGCGTTCAAGAAAATTGGCAGGGACTTACTACCCGGAATATCATCCGTGAGCCACTCTGGATTGAAGAGACCGACTGAAGAAAACGCCGCTAGTCGTACCAGCTTCAGCTTTCTGTCTTGCCGCGCACGGTTTACCTGATAGAGAAACTCTGATTCGGGTTCCGTAACCGCAAGGGGTCTGACTTCGGTGTCGAGTGGTCGGTAGTAGTAAAACCACTGATACGAGGCTATAAAAGCGACGCCAACTGCCATCGAGACTGCGAACAAGATTTTGTATCGACGTTTCATTATTGATCGTCTTCACAAATAGACTTGGATACAACGTCTGCCGGCTGAAAGATCGGCGGCCAAGGTGCCACGAACGGCACGCGTCACCCGACACGCGCGGAAGATTGTCAATTCCCAAAACGCTCGGCTCGCGTGCTCGGGTGCACGCGATGGGTACCCGACCACGCGACTTCACACGAGATGATCGCGAAACTTAAAGCACCTGCCCATTGTCAACCATCACCATCGTTGGTTCAGCAAAGCCGGAGTCCTTTACTGTTTTAACAAGAGGCAAGAAAGAAAGATGCGGATCATGACTTAAAAACCACTCTTTTTCCATGTAAAAATCGATGTGAGGTTCTCGGTGCCAAATTGAAAGCCATCGGTGTCGCCATTTCAATCTTGATTTCAGCATATCTGTATCGACAGTCTCACCGTCCAATGCAATCATTCCAGCTCCATCAACTTCAATTCGGGCATAGTTCCGAGGCGGATTGGCCCATGCGAATGCCAATAGGGCAAACAGGAAGGTTAACAGAAGCAAAGTCCGAAGCGAGAATTTAACTCGGGACATGGTTGTTTCCAGTGGGAAATGTCGGGTAACG
>SKNJ01000117.1 GCA_007120575.1 Thioalkalivibrio sp. | reverse complement strand
TCGATTTCAGGCGCGATGCGCTCGACAGAAAAGAAAAGTCCGCGGCCGGTTGCCGAAATCCGCCCTTCAGAGCCGCCCAGCTCCAGCGGTTTGCCGGTGACCACGCCCGGAGTGAAGCCGTGAAACTTGGAATACTCATCCATCATCCAGGCCATCACCTGGGCGTTGGTGCCCATATCCGGGCCTGGAATGTCCTGGTGATCACCAATGAAGCCCTCGAGACGGTGAGCAAAGCGGCGGGTCAATCGCTGCAGATCAAGCTCGGTAAGTTCAGCCGGATCACACTGGATGCCGCCCTTCGCCCCGCCATAGGGCAGGTCGACCACGGCGGTTTTCCAGGTCATCAGGGAAGCGAGCGCCCGCACTTCGTCGAGATCGGCTTCCGGGTGAAAACGGATGCCACCCTTCATCGGGCCGCGCGAATTGTCGTGCTGCACGCGGTAGCCCTGGTAGGTTCTCAGTTCGCCGCTCTCGGTCAGCAGCGGCAGCCGAACCATCAGCTCCCGATAGGGGGTCTTCAGTTCGGTGCGTTTCTCGTCCGACAGTCCCAGCAGATCGGCCGCCTTGTCGAACAGGCCGTTGACGGTGTCGAATGCCGATGGTTTCTCAACCACTTTGTTGTTCATGGAGCCTCCTTTTTGATGGGGGTTGTCGGGCCATTCAGCATGAAGTGCAAAGCTTACAGGTAATCCCTCACTTGAATGACCAGGCCGAATGTCGCACAATCACGGGTCCTGTTGTTGTCTGAATGTGACCTTCAAGCGGGGGTTACATCGACTGAATTTTTGGGGCTGGCTGAAGAGATGGTCACCGCGATCGATCATTCCACCGAATTCCGGCGTGTGTTGTTCGTCGACGACTCACGTTTGATGCGATATGCCGGCTACAAGTTCCTCAACGGTTATTGTGATCTGGCCGTTGCAGAAGACGGTCATCAAGCCTGGAACCAGCTTAAACGCGACGAGACCATCAAGATGGTCTTTACTGATCTGTTGATGCCGGTGATGGATGGCCACGAGCTGATCCGGTTGATCAGAACCTCACGCGATCCCAGGCTCCGTGAAATTCCAGTGTTGGTGGTCACCAGCCAGGAAGAAGATGGAGCACGCGAGTTGGCCATCAGCGAAGGGGCCACCGACTTCATCCCCAAGCCTTTCAGTCCGGATGATCTTCGGCATGCACTGGTCGCCCTGGACGAACAAAATCAGCCAGGGCTGCGCCCGGAGACGGACACTGACCGTTTGAGTATTCACGAGCTGGTGCAGGCACAGGGCGCGGAGCCGGAAACCTTCCTTTTCAGGCTGCATCAAGCCCTAAGCTTTCACCAGCGCCAGCAACTTGACATCACCTTGCTACATCTGCAGTTGCAAAGTTTCTGGCAGACACGCAATCAGTACGGTCAGGCCTGGGCCGATGCCGTGATGCGGAATGTGCATCGAGTGCTTGTCCATGAGCTACGCGACGAGGATGCCGTGCATCGCACCGCACCGGATCTGTTTAGCATCATCCTCATGGGGACCGATCGCACCGGTGCGCGCGTTCTGACGCGGCGCATCCGCAACCGCCTGTCTGGCTCAAGCATGCGTCTTGCCAATCGGTCGGTTCGCATCGATTTGTCTTATGCCCTTCAGTTTCCCGATGTGAATGCTGATGAGGATCCTGCGGAGCTGCTTGAAAGCGCCATGCAATTGCTGCGCTGGCGGACGGCTTCATCAACGCACACCGATTCGGCCGACGTCAGTTAGACGTCGAGTCACCCCGGTCATCCGGCACCTGCAATTGCAATACCCGGTTCAGTGTCAGCATCAGCAATTCCGCGGCGCGATCGCCGTGATCCACGGCAATAGGGGAATAAAGTTGTTCCAGGTCGGAAAGAGTCAGGTGATCGGGGTGGTGGACTTCCGTGATGCTGGCGTAGACCCGTCGTTCTCCATCCCGACTGAGGACAAGGTCAAAAACGTTTACTGCCAGGCGCCCGCTTTCGGTATCACCCATCATTGAGCGGATACCAGCCGTTGCCGGCAACTCTCCAAGCCACAAATGCCGCCGGCTCACTTCCCAACCGGCATCGGTGAACACCGCACCAATGGAACCACCGGACAGGATTTTTTCATGCTGGCTTGCCAAGCGCGGATCAATCGAATCCGGGAAACGGGTGACTGCGAAGGTTCGTGTGACCCGGATGGAGGATTCCAGGCTGTAAAGGCTGGCCACGCGCACTTGCTCGTCCTGCTGCATCACCTTGATGCCGTAACTGCCAAACCGTTGTTCAATCCGCTCGCTGTTGAGCAGCGAACCGGATGATTCCTCGGACAAGGCGGGGGCGGTTGCGCCCAGCAAGGCGGACAGGATGACCATCGGGCAGACCTCAGTCAGTTTCATGACTATCGGGGAGGATGACATTGAGTTCGAGCACATCCTGCTCGCCATCCTTGTCCAGCCGGACCTGAACTGCGTCACTATCGACCTTGACATACTTGCGAATCACTTCCAGGATTTCCCGTTTGAGCAGCGGCAGGTAGTCTGGTCCGCCGCGCTGGGCGCGCTCCTGGGCCACCAGGATAAGAAGACGTTCCTTGGCCACGCTGGCCGAGGCCGGTTTGCGCTTGTGTAGAAAATCGAGCAGTCCCATGATCAGGTTCCGAATAGTCGCTTGAGAATCCC
>SKNJ01000299.1 GCA_007120575.1 Thioalkalivibrio sp. | reverse complement strand
TGGAGAACCCGGCCACACGGGTATATTCCTCGCCAAAGCCGACACAGCCGGACAACAGCACTAGCGGCGTGTTCAAATGCAGCCCGCAGAAATCAACGGCCAGCCGCGGATCGGTGCGCGAATCGCTCATGCTTCACATCGTCCTTTATGAACCGGAAATCCCGCCGAACACGGGCAACATCATTCGTCTGGCGGCCAATACCGGGGCGGCCCTGCACCTGATCCATCCGCTCGGCTTCGAGCTGGACGGTGCCCGCGCCCGCCGTGCGGGGCTCGACTATCACGAACTTGCCTTCGTACAAGAGTATGACAGTCTCGACCAGTGGCGGGAATCGGCCGCCCCCGGGCGGGTGTTCGCGCTGACCACGCGCGGCGGCACCCGCTACGATGCCCCGGCATTCCGCGACGGGGATGCACTGCTGTTCGGGCCGGAGACGCGCGGCCTGCCCGAGGCGGTGCTGGCAACAGTGCCGGCGGGGCGCCAGCTGCGCCTGCCGATGGTGCCGGGGAGCCGCAGCCTGAATCTGTCCAATGCGGTCGCGGTCGTGACGTACGAGGCCTGGCGCCAGACGGGGTTCCCCGGCGGCCAGTAAGCGGTCACAGGTCCTCGGCGGTCGGATCGCGTTCCAGCAGTCGGCGCACCGCCTCGTGCACCGGACGGCCCTGGTAGAGCACGGCGTGGACCTCGGCACAGATCGGCATCTCGACCCCCGCTTGCGCGGCACGCGCGACCGCCACCCGCGCCGTCTCCACCCCCTCCACCGACTGCCCGATCCGGGCCCGCGCAGTGTCCAGATCCACGCCCTGACCGAGCTGCAGACCGAGACGCCGATTGCGCGAATGGTCGTCGGTACAGGTCAGGACCAGATCCCCAAGCCCGGACAGCCCGGTCAGGGTGGTGGGGCGCGCACCGACCGCCGCACCGAGGCGCTGGATTTCGGCCAGTCCACGGGTAATCAGGGCCGCGCGGGCGTTGGCACCAAAGCCGGCACCATCGGCGATCCCGGTGGCCACCGCGAGCACGTTCTTCAACGCGCCGCCCAGCTCCACCCCAAGGACATCGGTATTGCGGTAAATGCGCATCGAGCGCCCGTGCAGCGCGCGCTGCAGGCACTCGGTGCGTGCCGGGTCGGTGGAGGCCGCGGTCAGCGCGGTGGGCTGCTCGCGCGCGACCTCGGCCGCGAACGACGGCCCCGAAACCAGGGCCGGGGGTTGTGCCGGCCCAAGTTCCTCGGCCGCGATCTCGTGCAACCAGGCACCAGTGGTGGTCTCCAGGCCCTTGGTCGCCCATGCCACTACGGCCTGATCGCCGAGCCGAGGCGCGACCCAGCGCAGGGTTTCGCGAAACGCTCCGGAGGGCACCGCGACCAGTACCAGGTCGCGCTCGTCGATGACTGCGGGATCGGCACTGACCCGCAGCCCGTCGGGGAATTGCAGGTCGGGCAGGTAGCGGGCGTTGCGGCGCTCGCGCGCGTATTGTTCCGCGACCTCCGGGTTGCGCATCCAGAGCACCACGTCGGGGTGCAGGCGCGCCGCATGGATCGCCAGCGCCGTACCCCACGAGCCCCCGCCGAGGACGGCGATGCGCATGGCAGCCTAGGCCTGGGCCGGCCCCGACGTCGCGGCGCCATTGCCGTCGGCGGCCGCCGGGTTCTGCTGCTCGTTGCGATGCTGCGCGTACAGGGCCTCGAAGTTGACCGGCTGCAGCAGCAGTTGCGGGAAGCCGCCCTTCAGGACCAGGTCGGCGATGGTCTCGCGCGCGAACGGGAACAGGACATTGGGGCAGTAGGCACCCAGCAACTGGTTGCGCTGGTCCTCCGGGAAGCCGTGTACCACGAACACCCCGGCCTGCTTGATTTCCACCAGATAGGCCGTCTTGCCCTCGGACTCGGTGGTCACGGTCAGGCCCAGTTCCACCTCGAACACACCGTCCTGCTCATTGAGCGGGCGCGCGTTGGTGTTGAGCTGGATGCCGGTCTCGCCCTTCCATTCGCGCATGAAGATCTCCGGCGAATCCGGGGCCTCGAACGAGAGGTCCTTGATGAAGATCTTCTGGATCGAGAAGTTGGGGCCGGAGGCGTTCTCGCCGCCCTGGGCCGCAGCGGTGTTCTGGGGGTTCTCTTCAGCCATGATGTTGTCTCGGTTCGTCGGTGATCGGATAAAGGGTCGATGAGGGTGGCGGGGGCCGGCCGGGTCGCCCGGATGGACAGGTCACGAACTCTCGGCAGGGGTCTCCGCACTCGCCGCCAGGCGCGCCAGCTCACCCGAACGATCCAGCGCCTGCAGCTCGTCGAAGCCGCCAATGTGGATGTCGCCGAGGAAGATCTGCGGCACCGAGGTGCGCCCGGCACGTTGCTCCATCTCCTGGCGCAGGCCGGGCTCGCGGTCAACCGCGTACTCGTCGAAGGCATAGCCGCGCTGCTTGAGCAGCCGCCGAGCCAGGAGACAGAACGGGCAACGCCCGCTGGAGTAGACCTCGAACGGCATTACTTCTTCTTGATCGGCATGTTGGCGGCCTGCCAGGCCTGGATTCCGCCCTTGAGGTTCACCACGTCCTCGAAACCGGCCGCGGTCAGCTGCGATGCGGCCATCGCCGAGCGGCTGCCGCTGCGGCAATAGACCACCACCGGCGTGTTCTTGTGCTTCTCGAGATCCGCCAGGCGCTTTT
>SKNJ01000200.1 GCA_007120575.1 Thioalkalivibrio sp. | reverse complement strand
CGGTGGTACAGGACAGGCAAGGACTGGCATGCTGGCGGGGCAGAAAGTCAACAGGGGTGGACGATGAACGACGATCGGTCGGGGCAGCGGGAGCGGCGCCACGCAGATGCAGCGACCCCTGTTGCTACTACTCGAGGGCCGGGAACGCGTCTGCGCGTGGCGTTCGAGCAGATGAACCTGCCGGATCTGTGGGACACACGTCGCCATGCACGGGATTTCTGCGACACCCGCGCCGGCTATCTCAATCGCCGTATCCGGCCGCTGGCGCTGCTCCTGCTGTTTGGTCTGCCACTCTGGCTGCCGCTGGAGGCGTGGCTGCTGCAACCCGGCGAACTGGCATCCACCGCCGCGCTGCGCCTGGGCGGAGCGGTGGCTGGCCTGGCCCTGTGGCTGGCCTGTCGGCGCGGGGCGCCGATCGCGCCTACTCGCTGGCACCTGGGGCTGTTGTTGCTGATCCCGATGACCATCTATGTCATGGTCCGGCTGGTGCTGGACCATGAGCCCGACTCGGCGCTGGCTGCCGGCTATGCCTTCTTCCCGGCGCTGACCCTGGCCGCGCTGGCGATCTTTCCCCTGACCCTGCGCGAGGGGCTGGTCTACAGCCTGGCGATCATCGTCGCGTTCGCCGGTGTCGAGGTGGTGCAGGACACACTGCTGGACTGGCGCACGCTGGGCCAGTTCTGGCTGCTGTTCCTGGTCGCCGGGATCGCGCTGTGGGCGGCGCTGGGGCAGCTGCACATGATGCTGCGGCTGTATCGTCAGGCCACCCGTGACCCACTGACCGGGCTGTTCAATCGCCGCGCGCTGATCGAGCGCATGCAACAGCAACTGGTGGCGCTGGATCGGCGGGGACAACCGTTTGCACTGCTGATGCTGGATCTGGACCGTTTCAAGCGGATCAATGATACCCACGGCCACCAGCTCGGCGACCAGGTCCTGGAGACGGTTGCCGGGGTCCTCCGGGATGCCTCGCGCGAGACGGACGTGGCCGGGCGCTGGGGCGGCGAGGAATTCCTGGTCGCACTGCCCGGCACCATGCTCGAGGATGCCCGGGAGGTTGCGGAACGACTGCGCGAGCAGATCCGTGCGACGCCGGTGCCCCTGCCGGATGGCGGAAGCCTGACCGTGACTGCCAGCATTGGGCTCGCGACCCGCGAGCCCGGGGAGGCCCTTGATGATCTGGTCCTGCGCGCGGACGAGGCCCTGTATGCCGCCAAGGCCGCGGGCCGCGACTGCGTCGTTCCCGCCGAGCCCGGACAGGGGCCCTAGCCCGGATGTTTCATGTATTGCACGCGCCCTCGCGGGTCTCTTGTCCGCACAGGGGATTTCCCTCGGTCGGCCGTATCGCCCAATACGGGGCTTCTTCGGAAAATCCCCCATGCGGCCCATATCCCGCGCGCTCATCACGCCAATTCATGAAACATCCGGGCTAGGAGCCTGTCGGACTTGGGCGTTTGAAGGGGTTTCGGGTGGACCGCCGGGGCGAAGCCAGCGGAAACACCGAGGTCCTGCATCCTGTCAGGCTACCCCGGGTCCGGCAGTGGGCGGTGGCAAGATCAGAATGACCCCGGGGAAATGCGGTCAGTCCGTCGTTTCCCCGGGGCTGTGGTGGTTCCCGAGCATGGCGGCGAATTCGCGCTCCAGCAGCGCCTCGTCGCCAAGATTCAGTTCCACCAGCCGGCGCAGGTGCATGGCGGACTCCAGCGGCATGGATTCGATCTCCAGGCCCAGCCGGTCGCCCTGCTGCCAGCGGATGCGGCCCTCGAAGGCGATTCGCGCCTCGTCGCTCAGGGGGATCTCGAGGCAGCCCCGGGAATCCTCGACGCGGGTCGGGATCGCCGGGCCTTGTACCAGCACCCCGCGCAGCGAGATATCCAGCACCTCCACCGGCAAGTTGCCGGCTTCCAGCATCAGGGTGGCCGGAAATTCGAGAGGGATACGTTGAAACCGCCGTTCCATGCAGCAAGACTACGCCCTCGTTGCCCCGGCCGCCAACCTCGACCCGCAGGACATGCCATGACCACCCCTTCCAGTGAAATCGACCCGCGCCCGGTGGGACTGCTGCGCCGGCTGGGTGCGGTGGTCTACGACGCGCTGCTGCTGCTGGCGATCTGGATGATCCTGGGGCTGGCCTTCGTGCTGTTGAACGCGGCCACCGGGTTCCATTCCACGCGCCTGAACTTCGTGGCTAACCTGGTGGCGGGCTGGGCCTTCTTCTACTGGTTCTGGACCCGTACCGGGCAGACCCTGGGGATGCAGAGCTGGAATATCCAGCTGCGTACCCAGCATGGCCAGCCGGTCGGGGCGTGGCCGGCAACCCTGCGCTATCTGGTGGCCGTGGCCCAGTGGCTGTTCCTGCTGCTGGGGATCTGGCTCGCGCGCGAGTACGGCAACCTGGCCATCATCCTGGTCACCGCCGTGGTTTTGTTCGGCCTTGGCCTGTCGGCGATTCACGACCGTCGCTGGATGCTGCACGACTGGCTGTCAGGGACCGAGCTGGTGCGCATCCCCGGCCTGGCCCGGCCACGCTGGAGACAGAAGTCGGAGGGTTGACCCCGGGTGTCGTTACGGCGCGAGCCACAGGCCGAGATTGTCGAGAGCTTCGGCAATCTCGCGCGCCATGTGCCGGTAGCCGGCGGCATTCGGGTGGATTGCGTCGGTGCGCAGGTCGCGGT
>SKNJ01000078.1 GCA_007120575.1 Thioalkalivibrio sp. | reverse complement strand
GCTCCGGCGACCGTGCGCCGCTTCTACACCCGAGGTCAGCTCAGCGTCGAAGAACTCATCGACCGCTACGAGATCGCTTGCTCACCGGTCCGGGATCTGCTCGTGGACTACTTGCGTGAACGCCAGACCCGGCTCGATCACAGCTCGTTGCGCAACCTCGCCTACCACCTCGGCCGGCTGTTCTGGAAGGACCTCGAGGTCCACCATCCCGACATCGACCAGCTCAAGCTGCCGCCGAAAGTCGCCGCGGCGTGGAAACAGCGAGTCCTGGCACACCGAGGCGGGCTCAACTGCCTGACCACGGTCCGAGCCTTCTACCTCGACCTCGCACACTGGGCGCTGGAGGACCCGGCCCGCTGGGCCCGCTGGGTGGTTCCCTGCCCGATCCGGCACGAGGAGACCTCCCACGCCAAGGAGCGGCAGCAGCGAAAGTCACGGATGGACCAGCGCACCCGGGACCGGATGCCACTGCTACCTGTGCTGGTCGCGGCCGTCGACCGGCAGCGCCGAGAGACCGCCGAGCGGCTCGCCGCGGCCACGGACACCACCCCGGGTGAGGAGTTCGTCGTGGCCGGTCAGCGGCTACGCCGGTCGATCCTGCATCCTAACGCCGGAGCCCGCATGTGGGCCGAGGACCCTGACACCGGCCAACGACGCGACCTGACCCTCGAGGAGCACCGCGCGTTCTGGACGTGGGCAACCGTGGAGGTCCTGCGGCACACCGGCATCCGCATGGAAGAACTGACCGAGCTGTCGCACCACAGCTTCGTCCAATACTCGCTGCCGACCACCAGCGAGCTGGTTCCCCTGCTGCACATCGCCCCATCCAAGACCGACGCCGAACGGCTACTGGTCATCGACCCGGCACTGGCCGACGTGCTGAGTGCGATCGTCTGCCGCATCCGTGACGACAACGGAGCGGTCCCGCTGGTGATCGCCTACGACCGGCACGAACGCCTCTGGAAGCCGCCGATGCCGCTGCTGTTCCAACGTCGACTGCGCCAGGAGAATCGCCCCATCCCCGAAAGTGCCCTGCGGACGCTCCTCAAAGGGGCGCTCGCCAACAGCGAAGTCACCGACCCCAGCGGCAAGCCGATCCTCTTCGCCCCCCACGACCTGCGCCGGATCTTTGTCACCGACGCGGTCATGAACGGGATGCCTCCCCACATCGCCCAGCTCGTGTGTGGCCACAAGGACATCAACACCACCATGGGCTACAAGGCGGTCTATCCCGAAGAGGTGATCAACGGCCACCGCGCCTTCATCTCCCGCCGTCGTGCGTTGCGTCCCAGCGACGAATACCGCGTCCCCACCGACGAGGAATGGGACGAGTTCCTGGGCCACTTCGAACGCCGCAAGGTCGCGCTCGGAACCTGCGGACGAGCGTTCGGGACCGCCTGCATCCACGAGCACAGCTGTGTGCGCTGCCCGCTGCTGCGCCCCGACCCCACCCAGCGCCCCCGGCTGGCCGAGATCCACAACAACCTGCTTGAACGCATCGCCGAGGCCAAACGCGAAGGGTGGCTCGGCGAGGTCGACGGGCTGCAGGTCAGCCTCGCCGCGGCACGCCAGAAACTCGCCCACATCGACGAGCGAGCCACCACCATCGTCAACCTCGGCATCCCCGACTTCTCCCACGTCACCGGACGCAACATCAGCGGTCAGGAACGTCCATGACTCCGCTCCCCATCACCGAGGAGCTACTGCATCAACTGGTCGCTAGCTCCCATGCCGAGGACGTCACCGAGATCGCGGTGGCATGCACCATCGACCACGATGGCCGCACCCTGCTGATCGCCGAACCCGGTCTCAACTTCATCGATGGCACCTGGGAACTGCCCACCGGTTGGGTCCTGTCCGGCGAAACGCTCACCGATGCCCTCGCCAGAGTTCTCGCCGCCCTCGGGCTCGAGCTCGACGAGGTCACCAGCTACCTCGGCCACCGTGATCGCGTCATCGACGTCGAAGAGGTCGTTGCACGTGTGTTCTGCTTCGCCGTCACCGTCACCCGCCCGGACCGCGTCTGCCGATCTGCTCTGATCGGCCACTGGTGGGCAGATCCCTGCGACCTTCCCCAGCTGCCGACGTCATCAGGACCATGTTCGAACGCCGCGGGAACCACCAGGACACCAACGAGCCGATCCGATCGAGACCCACCACTGGCCGAACCGCTCCGAACCTGGGCCCACGGCCTGTGTGCCCTCCAAGCCGGCATCGAACTGTTCATCCGTCACGGCACCTGGCTACACCGCAACGACTTCCGCGACCGCTTCGTTCACCTCGACACCATCACCAACGGCACCGAGCTCGCCACCATCGACTGGCTCGCCGCGATCGCCGCGATCGACACCGGCGATCTGCCCTGCTCCGGCGGAGAGCGGCGAATGCTCCGCCTCGCGGCGAGCCTGGCCGACGGCATACCCGTGGATCTACGCGACGCCCTCACCGGCCTCGATGACCGAAACCTAGACCTGGTCAGCCAAGCAGTCCTGCACACCGCCGGCCGCTGATCCACAACTGGTCACACGCGCACGAGATCCACGACGCTGCAAGTTCAGAGAAGACGGCTGCCGGTTCACCGCGTTCCTCACCGATCAGACCGACACCGACCTGGCGGCTCTCGATACCCGCCACCGCGGTCACGCCCGCGTGGAGGACCGCATCCGGTGCGCCAAAGACACCG
>SKNJ01000119.1 GCA_007120575.1 Thioalkalivibrio sp. | reverse complement strand
GTCGCGCCCGGTCAGGCGCTGGGCAATGGGCAGGGCCTGCGGACCCGACAGGCGGACCACGCCGATGCCGCCGACCCCCGGCGGGGTGGCGACCGCGACGATGGTGTCCGCCCCGGTCACGACCGGGTCAGCTCTTCTGCTTGTCCGGGTCCTCGCCGCTCTCGATCTTGCGCGTGATGTACCACTGCTGGGCGATGGAGAACAGGTTGTTGGTGAACCAGTACAGCACCAGACCCGCCGGGAAGAAGGCGAAGAACACGGTGAATACAAACGGCAGCGCCATGAAGATCTTCTGCTGTACCGGGTCCATCGGTGGCGGGTTCAGCTTGTACTGCACGAACATGGACACGCCCATCAGGATCGGCAGGATGAAGTACGGATCACGCGAGGACAGGTCCTGGATCCACAGCCACCAGGGTGCCTGGCGCAGCTCCACACTCTCGAGCAGTACCCAGTACAGGGCGATGAACACCGGGATCTGGACCAGGATCGGGAGACAGCCACCCAGCGGGTTGATCTTCTCCTTTTTGTACAGGTCCATCAGCGCCTGGTTCATGCGCTGCTTGTCGTCCTTGTAGCGCTCCTTGAGCGCCTGCAGCTTCGGGGCGACCTTGCGCATGCGCGCCATGGAGCGGTAGCTGGTCGCGGACAGCTTGTAGAAGGCGAGCTTGATCAGGATCGTCAGGATGACGATCGCCCAGCCCCAGTTGCCGACCACCGCGTGGATCTTGTCCAGCAGCCAGAACAGGGGCTTGGACAGGAAGGTGAAGATCCCGTAGTCGACGGTCAGTTCCAGGCCCTGGGCGATCTCGGAGAGCTCGGCCTGGAGCTTGGGTCCGACCCACAACCGAGTGGCGAACTCGCCCGTTCCGCCGGCCGGAATCTGCTCCGCCTCGGAGTGCAGACCGATCAGGTATTCCTCGCCCACTTCACCGGCTACAGACCGTGCGTAAAGGGAATTGACCTCCTCGTCACCGGGGATCCAGGCGGAAACAAAGTAGTGCTGGATCATTGCGACCCACCCGCCCTGGATCCGCGTCTGAATCGGATCCTGGGCCAGGGATTCGAAACGCTCGCGCTGGTAACTTCCGTCGTAGTGGGCGGTACCGGTAAAGGTATACAGCCACCAGGACTCGCGATCCGGGGTAGGACCATGGCGCAGCTGCCGATACTGGCGGCCGCTCCAGGTCGTATCGCTCTGGTTGCGCACCTGATAGTTGACGTCGATCAGGTGCGAACCCCGGGTGAAGGTATAGGTCTTGACGACCTCGATGGCACCGTCCGCGGAGGTCCAGCGCAGGGGCACCTCGAGCGTGTCCTGGCCCTCGGAGAGTTCGAAGCGCGTGCGATCGACCTCGTACAGGGAATGATGCGACGGTGCTCGGCCCTCGGCGGGCTGGTCGTTCATCCGGTCGTGGGTGAGGCCGCTTTGCGCGACGTACCCACGCAGGCGGTGGTCGAACAGGCGTACCGGTACCAGCGGGTCGTCCTGCAGGTCCTGGGGATACTCCAGCAGGTCGGCGCGCAGCAGGGTACCGCCGCGGGTATCAATCAGGATCTCGAACGTGTCGGTACGCACGGTCACCTGGCGACGGTCGGGTGCCTGGACCGGCTGAATCTCGCGGCCCGGTTCCGCGGCCGCGTCGCGCTCCTCGTCAGCGACCCGCGGGGCATCGGGGACATCCTCGGGGCGCGCCTGCGGATCCTCGTCCATGACCCGATCGGCCGCGGTTTCCGGGGTCGTCGGGGTCCGGTAGTCCTGATTCCAGGCCTGCCACATCAGGAACAGGACAAAGGCCAGGGAGAGCCACAGCAGGGGGCGAAGGTTATCCATGGTCGAGGTTATTTCCGGGTCGGGGAGCGGGGAACGGATTCGCGCGGTTCGGGGACGGGATCATACCCGCCAGGCGACCAGGGATGGCAGCGCAGGATCCGGCGCAGCCCCAGCCAGAAGCCTCGCAGGACCCCATGCGTTTCGACCGCCTCCACGGTATAGGCCGAACAACTGGGGAAATGGCGGCAGTGCGGCGCCATGAACGGCGAGATGCCGTACTGGTAGGCCCGAACGGGGAGCAGGGCGAATTTCCGCATTACAGTCATGGCAGTCGGTCCAGGAAGCTTTCGATCTCGCGACGCAACAGCCGGCGATCACAGGTCGCCGCACCGGAGCGCGCCAGCACCACGAGATCCACCGCCGGCAGGCTGCTCCGGCGCTGGCGAAAGGCCTCGCGAACAATCCTCTTGATGCGGTTGCGGTCCACCGCCCGGCGGACCTGGCGTTTGCCGATCGCAAGGCCGAGGCGCGCGGGCCCTTCGACCGCGCGCGCCCGGTAGAGCAGCGTCAGGTTGCGTCCGCGGATGCGTACGGCATCGGCGAAGACCCGCTGATACTCGGATCCGGTCAATAACCGGATCGCGCGCGGGAATCCGCAGGCCGTGGCCGCGGGCACTCGACCCCGCCCGGTCTACGGGCAGAGGCGCTTGCGGCCTTTGGCGCGCCGGGCGTTCAGGACCTTGCGGCCCCCGCGGGTGGCCATACGGGCACGGAAGCCGTGCGTGCGGGCGCGAACGAGCCGACTCGGTTGAAAGGTGCGCTTCATGTTCGATTCCAGGACGCTTGATGAAAGGGCGCTGAAACCTACCGCTAACGGCGTACAAAGTCAATCCTGGAACGCCGGTGACGGCTGGCACGCAAGGGCCGCGACAGCGTAGACTCGGCGGTTTCACCTGTCGTTGCTCCGGAGATGCGCGCGTGTCAGCCAATGCCCTGTGGACAGCCTGCCTGGAGCGCCTACAGGGCCGCGTCAGCGAACAGCAGCTGAATACCTGGCTGCGTCCCCTGCAGGCCGAGGAGAGTGAGGGCGGTTTGCGCCTGCTGGCGCCCAACCAGTTTGTCTTCGAACATGTCCGGGATCACCTGCTGGAGTCGATCGAAAACGTGGTGCGCGAGGTCCGGCCCGGCGACGACGAATCACCGCCGGTACGCCTGGGTATCGGGGGCGCGGAGTGGGTCGGAGCCGCGGCGGGTCCCGCGGATGCGGCTGAGCCCCATCGTTCGGCACCCCCACCCCGTCCCCAAGGGCCGGTCAGCAACCTGAACCCGGCGTTTACCTTCGAGACGTTCGTGGAGGGCAAGTCGAACCAACTGGCGCGAGCCGCAAGCCTTCAGGTCGCGGAAAATCCCGGCATCGCCTACAACCCGTTGTTCATTTATGGCGGAGTGGGTCTGGGCAAGACGCACCTGATGCATGCGATCGGCAACAACTTTCTCGCGCGACAGCCTGAAGGCCGGATCATCTATCTGCATTCGGAGCGGTTTGTCGCGGACATGATCAAGGCGTTGCAACACAACGCCATCGACGACTTCAAGCAACACTATCGCACCGCCGATGCACTCCTGATCGACGATATCCAGTTTTTCGCCGGCAAGGAACGCTCGCAGGAGGAGTTCTTTCACACCTTCAATGCCCTGCTGGAGGGTCAGCAGCAGATTATTCTCACCTCCGATCGCTATCCGAAGGAGGTCGAGGGTCTTGAGGAGCGATTGAAGTCACGTTTCGGCTGGGGCCTCACGATCGCGATCGAGCCGCCCGAGCTGGAGACCCGGGTCGCGATCCTCCAGCGCAAGGCGGAACAAGCAGGCATCGAACTGCCCAGCGAGGTCGCTTTTTTCATTGGCAAGCGTATCCGGTCGAACATTCGCGAGCTGGAGGGCTCGTTGCGGCGGGTGATTGCCAATGCGCACTTCACGGGAAAACCGATCACGGTAGAGTTCGCAAAAGAGGCACTGCGTGATCTGCTGGCGGTCCAGAACAAGCTGATTACCCTGGAGAACATCCAGAAGACCGTAGCGGACTACTATCGCATCAAGGTCGCTGACCTCCTGTCGTCACGCCGGTCACGTTCCATCGCCCGGCCACGTCAGGTTGCGATGGCGCTGGCCAAGGAACTTACCCAGCACAGTCTGCCGGAGATCGGCAAGGCATTTGGTGGCCGCGATCACACCACGGTAATCCACGCTTGCCGGAAGGTGGCCGAGTTGCGGGAATCGGATAACAGCCTGGACGAGGACTATTCGAACCTGTTGCGGACCCTGAGCAGTTGAATCGGGAGGGATGGGGACAAGACTGTGGAAAAGCTGGGCAAAAGCCCGGCACAAGAGGCCCACGGAATTCGACGCTGATTCTGTCCACAGGTTCGACACAGGTTTCGAGGGCCCTTTCCGGGGCGATGGGGATGATTTAATCCGATGATTTCAAAGTGAAAAACGGAATACGCCCACAGGCCATGGGCGACCTTATTACTACTAGTTAGATCTATATAAAAGACTAAATACAGGACACCGCCATGGAACTGTCATTCAACCGGGAAACGATGTCTGAAGCCCTGCAACGGATCGTTGGAGCGGCCGAGAAGCGACTGACCATGCCGATCCTGGGCAATGTGCGATTGCGCGCCGATGACAATGGCGCGATCCGCATGGATACCACCGATCTGGAGCTGGCCTGGCAGGCCTCGGCACCGGGGAGTATCCCGGGGGAATGCGATGTGACCGTTTCGGTTCGCAAGCTCCTGGACGTCGTAAAGGCTGCGCCGGCAGATAGCGAGATTCGCGCGAAGGTTGAAGGGGAACGGATGACCGTCGGGTTCGGGGGCTCGCGTTTTACGCTGGCGACTCTGCCCGGAACGGATTTCCCTGACTGGGAGTCGAGAGGGGCCGAACAGACCCTGGATGTACCGCAGAACCGGTTGCGGCACTTGCTCGAGGCAACCATGTTCTCGATGGCCCAGCAGGACGTCCGCTATTACCTGCAGGGATTGTTGCTGGTGGCGAGTGGGAAGCTGTTGCGTGCGGTGGCAACCGATGGGCATCGTCTGGCGCTGGCCGAGGTGGAACTCGATCAGACGGTGGAGGGAAACGTAGAGAGGATCGTGCCGCGCAAGGCGATCGCGGAATTGCGTCGTAATCTGGCGGACGACGACAGACCGGTACGCATCGGGTTGGCCGATGACCAGGTCCTGTTCGATCTGGGATCGGCAGTACTGCGGAGCAAGGTGATCGAAGGGCGCTTTCCCGATTACGAACGCGTAATCCCGACGGAACTGCCGGCGACCCTGAAGGCCGATCGCGAGGTGTTGCGACAAGCGCTGGCCAGAGTCGCGATCGTGACCAGTGACAAGTATCGAGGCGTGCGCATGGTGTTGGGGGAGCAGGGCTGCCAGGTGATGACGCATAACGCGGATCGCGAAGAGGCGCAGGAATCGGTCGAGGCCGAATATGACGGCGCGGGAATGGAGATCGGATTTAACCTGAGCTATCTGGTGGACGTCTTGAATGTGCTCGAAACGGAACAGGTGCGTATCGGACTGCGGGATGGCAATTCGTCGATCCTGGTGCAGGCGGAGCCGCCAGGTAGTGCCCGGTACGTGGTGATGCCGATGCGGCTTTAAGGCAGGAAGTGTGTGCTCGATACCTTGTGGTGGAAGGGGGTACGGAATCTCGCGGAGCAAACGCTGGAGGTGGGTCCGGGAATCCACCGGCTGACGGGCCCGAACGGGGCGGGCAAGACGTCGGTACTCGAGGCGGTTCATATCCTGGCGGCCGGACGTTCGTTTCGGACGCCGCAATTACGGCGGGTGGTGACGACGGGTGGGGAGGCCCTTTGGGTTGGGGGCCAGGTCCATGACCCTGCCGGGGGTGTGCATCGACTGGGGGTAGCCTGGGATGGCCTGCGGCGTTCGCGTCTGGATGGTCGCTGGATGGAGGGGCATGCGGCCGTAGCGGAATGGCTGCCGGTGCGGGTGCTGCATGCAGGGTCTTTTGATTTGTTGACGGGAACCCCGGACGAGCGGCGACGACTCCTGGACTGGGGGTGCTTTCATGCGGTGCGGGGATATCGGTCGGACTGGAGGCGGTGGAAGCGGGCGCATGATCAGCGCAATGCCGCGCTGCGACGGGGGGATCGGGCCGCCGCGCGGGAGTTCGAGCGGCCATGGCTGGAGTTCGGAGAGGCGATAAGCGAGTCCCGGAATCGTTATGTTCAGGCGTTGAAGGGCAGGACACAGGAAGCGGCGGCGATCTTCGGGTTTCAGTCGAGGTTGGGCGATCTGGATGTATCGCTACGGCCGGGATGGAACCGTGAATGGACCCTGGCGGAGGCGCTGGAACGGGGGCGGGAATCGGACGCGGAGCGGGGGTTTTCCCAGTTCGGCCCGCAGCGCGCGGATATAGAAATCCGGCTGGATGAAAGGCTGGCTGCAGAGGCATCACGAGGTGAACAAAAACGGGTCGTCACCACCCTGGTCGGAGGCCAGGCCCGGATGCTGGAGCGAGAGACCGGTCGGGGTCCGGTGTTGTTGCTGGACGATGTGGTTTCGGAACTGGATGTGGAAGCGGTTGAGGGGTTGATGGCGGGCCTCGGGGGGACCGGGTGGCAGATTCTGGTGACGACGGTGGGAGAGGTGATCCCGGGCCTGAATCGAAATGTCGAGGGGCAGTTGTTCCACGTGAAACATGGACAGGTGGAGGTGGCTGCTTCGTGATAACCCCTTGGTTACGTCAGCCCTTCGCAAAGCCTCCTTTGCCCCAAGTCCCCGAACGGTCCCACCACAAACGTGTTCATGAATTCGCGGCTCGCAAGTCACGGACCAGTGGCTCTCGCCTTTGCGCTATACTGGCGTGTCTTTCACTGGCCGGATGAATCAGTCGCATGTCCGAAACCGAACCGCTTGATCCCGCAGCCTACGATTCCACCCAGATTCGGGTCCTCAAGGGGCTGGACGCCGTCCGAAAACGCCCCGGCATGTATATCGGCGATACCGATGACGGTACCGGCCTGCATCACATGGTCTTCGAGGTTGTCGACAACTCGATCGACGAGGCCCTTGCAGGCCATTGCGATGCCATCGAGGTCGCCATCCACGAGGATAATGCCGTCAGCGTCTCCGATAACGGACGCGGTATTCCCACGGATATCCACGAGGAAGAGGGAAAATCCGCGGCCGAGGTCATCATGACCGTGCTGCATGCCGGTGGTAAGTTCGACAACAACTCCTACAAGGTCTCGGGCGGCTTGCACGGCGTGGGTGTTTCGGTCGTGAATGCCCTGTCGGAGGATCTCGTCCTCGAGATCCATCGCGACGGCCAGATGTTCCGCCAGACGTACCACCTGGGCGTTCCGGAAGCACCTCTCGCCGAAGTCGGAACGACCGATCGCCAGGGAACCACGATCCGTTTCCTGCCGAGTCGCGAGATCTTCACCGACACGCAGTTTCATTACGAGATCCTGGCGAAGCGGTTGCGCGAGCTTTCGTTCCTGAATTCCGGCGTACGGATTCATCTGCGTGACGAACGTGACAATCGCGAGGAGACGTTCCTGTTCGAGGGCGGTATTCGGGCCTTTGTCGAGCACCTGAACCAGAAGAAGACTGCCCTGCATCCAACCGTGATCTACGCCAACCAGATGCGCGAGGACTACGCGGTGGAGATCGCCCTGCAGTGGAACGATTCCTACCAGGAAAATATCTTCTGTTACACCAACAATATCCCGCAGCGTGACGGTGGCAGCCACATGGCCGGCTTCCGCGCGGCGCTGACCCGGACCATTAATCAGTACCTTGAAAAAGAAGGGCTGATCAAGAAGGCCAAGGTCGCCACGGCCGGCGATGACATGCGCGAGGGGCTGACCGCGGTGCTCTCGGTCAAGGTCCCGGATCCCAAGTTCTCGTCACAGACCAAGGACAAGCTGGTCTCCTCCGAGGTGAAGCCTATCGTCGAGAGCGTGCTTTCCGACGCCCTCTCGAACTTCCTGCTCGAGAATCCCAACGAATCCAGGGCCATTACCGGAAAGGTCCTCGACGCAGCGCGTGCCCGCGAGGCCGCGCGCAAGGCGCGCGAGGTGACGCGCCGCAAAGGTGCCCTGGATATCGCCGGCCTGCCCGGAAAACTCGCCGACTGCCAGGAAAAGGACCCAGCGCAGTCCGAGCTTTATCTGGTCGAGGGCGATTCTGCCGGCGGCTCGGCCAAGCAGGGCCGCGACCGCCATTTCCAGGCGATTCTGCCGCTGAAGGGCAAGATCCTGAACGTCGAACGTGCCCGCTTTGACCGCATGCTGGGATCCGCCGAGGTGGGCACCCTGATTACCGCGCTCGGGTGTGGTATCGGCAAGGAGGAGTACGATCCGGACAAACTGCGTTACCACCGCATCATCATCATGACTGACGCGGATGTGGATGGGTCGCACATCCGAACCCTCCTCCTGACCTTCTTTTTCCGCCAGATGCCGGAGCTGATCGAACGCGGGCACGTCTATATTGCTCAGCCGCCGTTGTACAAGATCAAGCGCGGCAAGCGCGAGCAGTACGTGCGCGACGAGGCCGAAATGGCCGAGATCGTGATCTCGCTCGCGCTGGACGGTGCCAGCCTGCATCCCAGCGCCGAGGCACCGGCCATTACCGGCGAGGCGTTCGAGGACCTGGTCAAGTCCTATCAACGTGCCGCTTCCGCCGTCGGGCGGCTGGGTCGGTTGTACGACCCGCGGATCCTGTGGGCCATGCTGGAGGCCGACGCGATGCCGGAACCCCAGTCCGTAAGCAATCCTGAGGTCCAGGCCTGGTTCGCTCGTCTCCTGGACTCACTGTCCAGCGACCGTGCAGGTGCCACCCGTTACGCCCTTGGCGATCTGACGACCGTGGACGGTACCGCTCACCTGAGCCTGGACCGGATCGAACACGGTGCCGCGCTTTCGCAATACATTACGGATTCCACCCTGGCCTCCCGCGACTTCCAGGCCGTGTTGAAACTCGCCAGCCGCCTCTACCAGCTCCTGGAACCGGGTGCTTATATTCGCCGCGGGGAACGGATCCATACCCTGGAGGGTTTCTCCAGCGCGATGGAATGGCTCCTGCAGGAGGGACGCCGGGGCCTCGCTACCCAGCGTTACAAGGGTCTGGGGGAAATGAACCCAGACCAGCTCTGGGAGACCACCATGAATCCGGAAACCCGGCGCCTGCTGCAGGTTCGGGTCGAGGATGCCATCCGCGCCGACGAGATCTTTACGACCCTGATGGGGGACCAGGTGGATCCGCGTCGCGAGTTCATCGAATCGCGCGCCCTCAGTGCCGAGAACGTCGATATCTGAGCTCTTCGTCGCCAGCGAGGATTGATCGCACCAATGGGACTGCTGTTCACAATCGCCGGCCTGCTGGTTGTGGTTCTAATGGGCGCGCGCCGTTACAGCCACATCGCCCGCCTCGAGCGTCAGGTGGCCCTGTCCTGGAATCGGGTAGACACTCTCATCGCGCGTCGAAATGACTGTCTGCGGGCCTTGTTCCAGGATCTGACATCCGGGGAAGCTGCCACCTGCGCCCTAGGCAAGGCCCTCGCCGCCCAGGAACGGGCCCGCCTCCGCGGCGACCTGGACCCGCTTGCGGAATACGAGATGGTGCTCCAGACCTATGTACCCCAACCGCCTGACGCCCGTGGCTGTCCTGTCGAGGCGAGCAGCGTGTCCGCGCGCGCATTGCGTCATTTGCGCGTGCTCAATCCCGCCATCCTGGACGCTGTTTCCTTTTACAATCAATCGGTTGAAAAACACCATCGGGCCCAGTCCCCAAGGCTCTGGGGTCTGCTGCCGTCGCCCCTCGGGAAACCTGGCTACCTCCCGGTACCCTCGCTGCCGCTATCCCTGGCAAACCACTGAACCCGCGACCCAACGCCACGCGACCCAGGCCCGGAACCCCGTCCCGGCGAGCGGGTCGCAATGGCATAATCCCGAATCCGAACCCAGTCCCGGAGTACGCGTGACCAATCCCCTGCTTCTTTCAGACCGCCTCCCGGCGTTTCGCGCGATTCGACCCGAACATGCCGTACCCGCACTTGATGCCGTCCTTTCCGAGAATCGCGCCGCGATCGAGCGCCTCGTTGAACAGGTCTCAGACACGCCCACCTGGGACAACCTGGTGCTACCCCTGGAGCATCTCGACGCCCGTCTTGATGCCGTCTGGTCTCCGGTCAGCCACCTCAACTCGGTCATGAATTCGCCAGAGCAGCGCGACGCCTATAACGCCTGCCTGCCCAAGCTGTCGGATTACGCAAGCTGGGTCTCACAGCACAAGGGCTTGCACGGCGCTTTCCAGCGCCTGTCCAGGACTGCCGAATACGCTTCCCTGTCGCCGTCGCGGCGCAAGGTGATCGACGACAGCCTGCGTGACTTTCATCTCAGCGGCGTCGATCTGCCCGATGAAGAACGTGCGCGCCTGCGGGCGATCGATGCCCGGCTCTCTGTGCTTACCTCGCGTTTCGAGGAAAACGTCCTCGAT
>SKNJ01000320.1 GCA_007120575.1 Thioalkalivibrio sp. | reverse complement strand
GGCCGGAGGAGGCCGTGGCCTGCCGGGATTTTCTCGACCGTCAGATTGCCCTGATCCGGCCGGAGGTGATCGTGGCGCTGGGGCGGGTAGCGGCGCAGGTCCTGCTGGCATCGGAACAGCCCCTGGGGCGGATGCGTGGGACCATGCACCATTACCAGGGGGTCCCGCTGATCGCGACCTATCACCCGGCCTATCTGCTGCGCAGGCCGGCGGACAAGGCGCGGGCCTGGGAGGATCTCCTGCGCGCCCGTGCCTGTCTGCAGGGCTGACCCCACCGCCTGCGGCTGGAAACGCCAGCGGTGCTCCGCGGCGACGACCCCACTGGTTCGTTTCGAGGGCCGCTATCGGGCACCCGGTGGTGGGGTCAGGCCTCGGGCTGGCGCAACGAGATCCGCGGCCAGCCCCGCTGTCGCGCATGTTCGTCGAGGGCTGGATCGGGATCGACCGCGACTGGGCGCCCGACACGCTCGAGCAGCGGGATATCGTTGCGCGAGTCGCTGTAGAAGGTGGCGGCTGCGATGGTCGCCTCCGGATCGGCGTGGTCGGCCAGCTCCTGGTGCAGGCGCACGATCTTGCCCTCCTGGAAACACGGGGTTCCCTCCAGCTCCCCGGTGAATTCCCCGTCCTCGCGCTCCTCGGCCAGCGTGGCGATCAGGCGGTCGACACCCAGCATGTCGGCGATCGGCTGGGTCACGAACTGGTTGGTGGCGGTGATGATGATCAGTTCGTCTCCCGCCGTGCGGTGCCGCTCCAGCAGGGCCGGGGCGCCGGGTGCGATCATCGGACGAATCACCTCGTCCAGGAAGCGTTCCCGCCACGCCTCCAGCTGCTGCCGAGGGTGCTCCGCCAGCGGGGCGAACGCGAAGCGGCAGAACGCGTGGATGTCCAGGGTCCCGGCGACGTACTCCTGATAGAAATGGTCGTTGGTTTCGGCGTGGCAGGTGGGGTTGACCGCCCCCATCCGGATCAGGAACTCGCCCCAGGCATGGTCGCTGTCGCCGGCCAGCAGGGTGTTGTCGAGGTCGAACAGAGCGAGGGTCATGCGCACTTCCGGTGGTTGGGATTCACAGGCGGGAGTCTACCGTTCGCTGGGTGGCCGCGCAGCCCGCGACGAATGGCCGGCTGCGGTCGAGGGAGGTTGTCACTGCGTTTGTCGCGGTCCTTTGCCGTAGACGTGGTTCCTGTGGAACAATGCCGATAGTCTGGAAAGCCCCTGGTTGATGCAAGTGATTGATTCTGATGGTTATAGAGCAAACGTAGGCATCATCCTGTGCAACCGGGACCGGCAGCTGTTCTGGGGCAAGCGCGTGGGCCAGGACGCCTGGCAGTTCCCTCAGGGGGGGGTGCGCGCGGAGGAGACACCGGAGCAGGCGATGTATCGCGAGCTGCGCGAGGAGGTCGGCCTGTTTCCCGAGCATGTGGAGATCCTTGGATGCACCCGGCACTGGCTGCGTTACCGTCTGCCCGAGCGCATGGTGCGCCGGCATCAGCGTCCGGTCTGCATCGGCCAGAAGCAGCGCTGGTTCCTGTTGCGCCTTCAGGGGCGGGAAAGCGACGTGGTGCTGGATGCGATGGAAACCCCCGAGTTCGATGACTGGCGCTGGATCGACTACTGGCATCCAGCCCGCGAGGTCGTGCATTTCAAGCGCCAGGTGTACCGTCGCGCGCTGTGCGAGCTGGTGCCGCTGATGTTCCCGGAGCTGGACACCGGTGGTCCCCGGCGCGCCAGCGAGCGCGGGGATGACAAGCTGACCCGCCCGTCGGTGTCGCGTTGAGTCCGGTCACTCCGCCTTCCATGCTGGAGGTCCTGCGCCGCGTGGTGCAGGAGGTCAATGGCGCGGCCAACTTTTTCGAGGCCCTGCACATCATCGTGACCCGGGTGAAGGCGGCGCTGGACATCGATGTCTGCTCGATCTACCTGAAATCCCCGCAGTCCGGGCGTTTGGTGCTGATGGCCTCGGAAGGGCTGCGCGAGGAGTCGATCGGCCAGGTGGAGATGGATCCGTCCGAGGGTCTGGTGGGGCTGGTCGCGTCACGCGCCGAGCCGGTGAATCTGGACAGCGCTCAGGACCACCCACGCTTTCGCTACTTCCCGGAGACCGGCGAGGAACACTTCCTGGCGTTCCTCGGCGTGCCGATTATCCACCAGCGGAACATGCTGGGGGTGCTGGTAGTGCAGCAGCATCAGGCGCGCAAGTTCGATGACGAGCATGTGTCGTTCCTGATCACGCTGGCGGCCCAGCTCGCCGGTGCGATCGCCTACGCCGAGTTCAACGACGAGATCTCCAGCGAGACTCCGCTGATCGGGCATGTGAACGTCGAGGCCACCGGGATCGCCGGTTCGCCGGGGGTGGCAATCGGGCGTGCGGTGGTCGCCTATCGATTGGCGGATATGGACTCGATCCCCGATCGCGAAAACGATGATGCCGACGCGGAGCTGGAACGTTTTCGGCAGGCGGTGGTGGAGACGCGCACCGAGATCGAGGATCTGAAGCAGCGCATGGGCGAGGCCCTGGGGCCGGACGAACAGGTCCTGTTCGACGCTTACCTGATGCTGCTGGGCTCGGATTCCCTGGTACAAAAGACCGAGGCGCGCATCCGTGCGGGGCAGTGGGCCCCGGCGGCGTTGCGCGATACGGTGCGCGAGAGCGTGCGCGTGTTCAACGACATGGAGGACCCGTACCTGCGAGAGCG
>SKNJ01000306.1 GCA_007120575.1 Thioalkalivibrio sp. | reverse complement strand
TCATGAAACAATCGAAAATAGATAATTCAAATTAATTCTCCTATTAATTTTATAACGAGACGGCCCGCAGCGGTGAGGCTGCGGGCCGCATGGGCGTTATAGCGACAAACCGGATCGCTCGCATGCCCTGCCTGGTCACGGAGTGGGTGGCGCTCCCTCACCATGCCCTTCCTCGAGGTGCTGGAAGCGCGGGGTGCGCTCACTTGGAACCGGCGCGAACACTTCCATGATGAATTCCCACGGGAGCCTTCCCGTTGCCCGGGTATTCAGGTAGGCGGCATCGCCCGTGATTGGCGAAATATTGAAATCAGGACCACCGAGATTGCCCTGACCACCAACCCCACGGAACACATTGACACCGCGAGCTGCAGCCCCGGGGTCAGTCGTATAGTTCGCAAGACCTTGGAAGTTGATGGCGCGACCACCATCGACTGCAAAGCGAACGGGCCCGAAGGTGAAGTACGACAATTGCCCTTCCAGATCGAGGCTTGCCGATGCGGCTGCGCTGTAGGTTAGTGGCTGACCCTCAGCCCCGGAACCACGGGTCCCGAGAATAAAGGGGTTTCCGCCGACCGCCGCCCCCAGGGGTAGACGCTCACCACGTCCGAGCCCAGTTACTGGAATCGAGGGCTGCCCAAATCTGACTGCACCAAAGTTGAGATCTTCATCTCCAGCATAGAATCCAAGCCAGTACCTGTTTGCTGTAGCAAATCGGGCAGCAGATTCAGCAAAATTATTTGATTCGTCACTTGATACATCAAATCCTAAACCCTCCAGAACGACACCTGGAATATTCAGATACATGAGAGAAGTTGTCATTAATCCACGAAAATACGTATTATCTCCAGTACCTGATATTTGAGAACGTGGCAACGCTCCACCGCTAGGGGGCGTACCTGGAACTTCCGTGCCAACGTAAGTCATCGACCTTTGATCATCGACCCCAAGATATAAAACAAACGGGACACGGCTTCCAGACATGAGGCTGACACTGTACGCTGCTTGTGGAATATTTGCCACATTATGAGTTCGCAGATTGCCTTCCTCAATCACGATACCGTTGAAGGCCACATCACCCGCAGCGATCGCCGCCATGAGCGCGGCGCCGATCTGGGCGCCCTTCTTGATCGGGTAAGCCGCCTGGAACGCAACTCTGCCAGCCTGCGTGGTCGCGTCAGCCACACCTGTTACAACCTGACCTATCAATGTCTCCCCAAACGGATTCGGGAACGGCTCAATGGGCAGGTAACCGGGCCCAGACCACGTGCCATCACTCTGGAGAGAAAGGCCGGTTGGAATATGGAGACTGAAGACGATCGGATCGCCATCATAGCCCGGATGGTTTCGCCAGACATTGAATTCCGGCTGTGTTGCAATTTCATACGTGACCGGGATCGGTTCCCCGACCGTTCCATCCGGCGCAACCGGGCGGAACTGGAATTCGGATCCTGCGATGATATTGGTATCCGCACCGCCCTCCTGCTGCGCACGACGCTGGGCGCCGCCGTCGAGGAACGGATCGGTTTCAGCACCGAGCACCGTCGTGCCGTCTTCCGCGAACCGGAATGTCGCGACCTGCACAGGGGCAAGCAGATGCTCGATAACCGGACGCCCGACGATCTGGCTGAAGATCTGCCAGCCACGATCATGAATCTGCTGGAGCAGATTGTAGTCTGTCGAGGGGCCGCCCTCCGCGCCAGTTGCGCCATATCCGTGAATCGTGAACGGATAATCCGGGGTTCCAAAACGGAACTCAACCTCTTGACCGCCAACGACCTCCCGGTGGACGATCGGCGGTTCGACCGGTGCTCCACCAATCGTTTCCGGTGGAACCTGCGGTGTAATCGGCTCGATACCCTCTTGCGCCGCCCCGCCGGGCAACTGCGTCGCTCCGAAGCTGAAGCCACCGAGGAACGCCTGCCGCGCCGCCTCCAGCATTGTTGGAACGAACGGAAGCGGAATATTCGCATTCACCAGTACGTCGCGCGGCAAGCGCGAGGCGCCAAGGCTTCCGTCGGGCAGCTGATCGAAAGGAAGCTCCCCGGGGATTGGCAGGCCATTGCCGATGATGTTCACCGGCTCGCCATTCATGAACCTTTCCATCCACTCATTCGACGGGTGTGACGAGTATTCACCCACAAGTCGGCTGATATAACCCTGCGGATCCCTGAAGAAATCCTGGCTTTCCGGATTGTTTCGCAATACATCCAGTTCCGGCCCACTAAAATCAGGCATGTTGAACTGGATAGCCGGCTGATCGGGGCCTCCGACGAAGAGGTTGTCGAAATTGAGGCGCTGGCTCAGCCGGGAGTGCACCTCGGCCTGCCAATCAGAGGTCCCCAGATCCGTCCTGATCGAGCCATCCGGGTTGAGCATGTGCTCGAAGCCCGCGCCCGGCGCATAAGCGGGCGTACCAAAGCCAAGAGACCAGTTCTGCAGAAGTTGCCGGAAATCAAGGGGCGCCTGCACCGCCTGCGGCGACAGCCCCTGCGGCATCGGCGCGCCAGCCTGCCCGCCCGGCGCGACCGGCGGACCGCCCGGTTGCTGCGTCGCGAGCGCACCGCCATCCTCACCCGGCGGCAGCATGTGCTCGGCCTGATGCTGCCAGGTGAAGCCTCCCAGGAGCCAATCGGCAGGTACGATGCGCGCACCGCCACCTCGCGTGAGTACAATCGCGCCCCCAACCTGATGACCAGGCT
>SKNJ01000261.1 GCA_007120575.1 Thioalkalivibrio sp. | reverse complement strand
CGGGGGCTGCAATCGACGCTGGCCTGCCTGAGAGCCACGGAGAATCGATTTCAGCGGGGCTCGGTCCGCCGCCAGTGTTACCCCCTGTGGTATGATCGCGAGCTTGTTCAGACGGACGGCGTACGCAATCAATGGCTGAATTCGCCAAGGAAATCTTCCCGGTCAATCTCGAAGACGAGATGCAGAAGTCCTACCTCGATTATGCGATGAGCGTGATCGTGGGACGAGCCCTCCCGGATGTCCGCGATGGCCTCAAGCCAGTGCACCGGCGGGTGCTGTACGCGATGCGCGTGCTTGGCAATGACTACAACAAGCCGTACAAGAAGTCGGCCCGCGTGGTCGGTGACGTGATCGGTAAATACCATCCGCATGGCGATTCCGCGGTGTATGACGCGATCGTGCGCATGGCCCAGCCATTCTCGATGCGGTACATGCTGGTCGATGGTCAGGGCAACTTCGGCTCGATTGACGGCGACTCGCCTGCCGCCATGCGTTACACCGAGGTCCGCATGGCGCGCATCGCCGGCGAGCTGCTGGCGGATATCGACAAGGAAACGGTCGACTTCATCGACAACTACGACGGCTCCGAGACCGAGCCGGCGGTACTGCCGAGCAAGTTCCCCAATCTGCTGGTCAACGGGTCGGCCGGTATCGCGGTGGGCATGGCGACCAACATTCCACCGCACAACCTGCGCGAGGTGATCAATGCCTGCGTGGCCCTGATCGACGAGCCCGAGACCACGATCGACGAGCTGATGGAGCTTCTGCCGGGGCCGGATTTCCCCACCGCAGGGGTGATCAACGGCGTGGACGGCGTGCGCGAGGCCTATCGCACCGGGCGTGGCCGGGTCCTGATCCGGGCGCGCTCGCACGTCGAGCCGCTGGAGGGCGGGCAGCGCGAGGCGATCGTGGTCACCGAGTTGCCTTACCAGGTGAACAAGGCACGCCTGACCGAGAAGATCGCGGAACTGGTCAAGGAGAAGCGCATCGAGGGCATCTCCGAGCTGCGCGACGAGTCCGACAAGGACGGTATGCGCCTGGTGATCGAACTCAAGCGCGGCGAGATGGCGGAGGTGGTGCTGAACCACCTGTACATGCACACCCAGATGCAGAACGTGTTCGGCATCAACATGGTGGCCCTGGTCGACGGTCAGCCGAAGGTCCTGGATCTGCGTCAGATCCTGGAGGCGTTCCTGCGGCATCGGCGCGAGGTGGTCACCCGTCGCACCATCTTTGATCTGCGCAAGGCACGCGAGCGGGCCCACGTACTGGAAGGGCTGGCGGTCGCACTGGCCAATATCGATCCGGTGATCGAGCTTATTCGCGCCGCGCCCAACCCGGCCGAGGCCAAGGCGGGCCTGCTGGCCCGGATCTGGCCGGCGGGGATGGTCAGCGGGATGCTGGAACGCGCGGGGGCCAGCGCGTCGCGGCCGGAGGATCTGTCGGTCGAGTTCGGGCTGTCCGAGGCCGGCTACCGCCTGTCGGAGACCCAGGCACAGGCGATCCTGGATCTGCGCCTGCATCGGTTGACGGGCCTCGAGCAGGACAAGATCCTCGAGGAATACCGCGAGCTGCTGGAATTGATTGACGACCTGCTGGACATCCTCGGTTCCGGGGAGCGCCTGCAGCGGGAGATCCGCAGCGAGCTGCTGGCCCTGGCCGAGCAATACGGCGATGCACGCCGCAGCGAGATCCGCGAACGCCAGGCCAACCTGACCCTGGAGGACCTGATCGGCGAGGAAGACGTCGTGGTCACGCTGTCGCATGCCGGCTACGTGAAGTACCAGCCGGTCGACGACTACCGTGCCCAGCGCCGCGGCGGGCGCGGCAAGGCCGCGACCAGCTTCAAGGAAGAGGACTTTATCGACCGGTTGCTGGTGGCGAATACCCACGACACGGTGCTGTGCTTCTCCAGCCGTGGCCGGGTGTACTGGCTCAAGGTCTACGAGCTGCCGCAGGGCTCGCGGGCCTCGCGGGGCAAGCCGATCGTGAACCTGTTGCCACTGGAACCGGATGAGCGCATCAACACGATCCTGCCGGTGCGTGAATACAGCGAGGACCGCTATGTGTTCATGGTGACCGCGCACGGAACGGTGAAGAAAACCCCGCTGATCGATTTTTCGCGCCGCCGCGCCAGCGGGATCATTGCGGTGGACCTGCGCGATGGCGATCGTCTGGTCGATGTCTCGCTGACCGACGGCTACATGGACGTGATGCTGGTGACCACCGCGGGCAAGGCAGTACGCTTTGCGGAGAGCGATGTGCGACCGATGGGACGCACCGCCTGCGGAGTGCGGGGCGTGCGCATGGACGACGACCAGCGTGTGATCGCGTTGCTGAACGTCGACCAGGGCGCCGCGCTGTTTGCGACCGAACACGGCTATGGCAAGCGCACCCGCTTTGACGAGTTCCCGCTGCACCGGCGGGGCGGGCAGGGCGTGATCGCGATCCAGACCGAGGGACGCAATGGCGCCCTGGTCGGCGCCGCCCGGGTCCTCGAAGACGACGAGGTGATGCTGATTACCAACGGGGGCACCCTGGTGCGTACCCCGGTCGACCAGATCCCGTTGATCGGACGCAACACCCAGGGGGTGCGCCTGATCCGTCTGGACGAGGGCGAGAACCTGGTCGAGGTGGCGCGAGTCGAGCACCTGCAGGGGGACGACGACGGCGAAAACGCCGGGGAGGATTCCCCCGATGATTCCGACGACGGCCCGGGAGACGGGCCGGAACCCAGCGACAATGGAGAACAGGAATGACGCGAGTGATGAATTTCAGCGCGGGGCCAGCGGCCCTGCCGCAGGCGGTGCTGGAGCGTGCCCGGGACGAACTGCTGGACTTCCGCGGGGCCGGCATGTCGGTGATGGAGATGAGCCACCGTGGCAAGCCCTTCATGCAGGTTGCGGAGAAGGCCGAACAGGACCTGCGCCAGTTGCTCGCGATCCCCGACAATTACACCGTGCTGTTCCTGCAGGGCGGGGCGACCGGTCAGTTTGCCGCGATCCCGATGAACCTGGGTGCCGAGGGCAAGTCGGTCGACTATGTCGACACCGGGGCCTGGTCGGGCAAGGCGATCAAGGAGGCACAGAAGTACGCCTCGGTGAACATCGTGGCCAGTTCCCAGGCTGAGGGCTATGCATCGATCCCGCCGCGCGCCGGCTGGAACCTGGATCCGAACGCGGCCTATGTGCACTACACGCCGAACGAGACCATCGGGGGCGTGGAGTTTCACGAGATCCCGGATGTGGGCAACGTGCCACTGGTCGCGGACATGTCCTCGACCATCCTGTCGCGGCCAATCGACGTGTCGAAGTTCGGGGTGATCTATGCCGGCGCGCAGAAGAATATCGGTCCGGCCGGACTGACCGTGGCCATCGTGCGCAACGACCTGCTGGAACGCGAGAAGGGCAAGGTCCCCGCGGTGCTGGACTGGGCGCTGCAGGCGAAGAACGACTCGATGTACAACACCCCGCCCACCTTTGGCTGGTATCTCGCCGGGTTGGTGTTCGAATGGCTGCTGGAGCAGGGCGGTCTGGACAAGATGGCGGAGGTCAACCAGCGCAAGGCGGACAAGCTGTATCACTTCGTCGACAACTCCGCCTTCTACCGCAATCCGGTCGAGCCGGAGGCACGTTCCTGGATGAACGTCCCGTTCATCCTTGCCGATGATGGCCTGGACGGTACGTTCCTCAACGAGGCCGATGCCGCGGGCCTGTCCTCGCTGAAGGGACACCGTTCGGTGGGCGGCATGCGCGCGAGCATCTACAACGCCGTTCCGGAAAGCGCGGTCGATGCCCTGATCGAATTCATGGCGGATTTCGAGCAGCGCCACGCCTGAACACGTCCACCATCGGAGGCTCGAAATGTACCGCATCCAGACATACAACAACATCGCTGCGCGCGGGCTGGAGCGCTTCCCGCGTGACCAGTACGAGGTCGCGTCGGACCTGAACAATCCCGATGCGTTGATGCTGCGCTCGTTCGACCTGCATAAAGCGGAGATCCCCGACTCGGTGGTCGCTGTCGGGCGCGCCGGCAGCGGTGTCAACAATATCCCGGTGGACGCACTGTCCGAACGCGGGGTCGCGGTGTTCAACGCCCCAGGGGCGAATGCCAATGCGGTGAAGGAGCTGGTGATCGCCGGTCTGCTGCTGGGGGCGCGCAACCTGCTGCCCGCCGCCGGGTACGTGCAGTCCCTGGATCCGGACAAGGAAGACTTCAAGTCGGCGGTGGAGCAGGGCAAGAAGCAGTTCAGCGGTTTCGAGCTGCCCGGACGCAAGCTGGCGGTGCTCGGCCTCGGGGCGATCGGCGTCAGTGTCGCCAACGCGGCGCGTTCGCTGGGCATGGAGGTCGTGGGCTTCGATCCGAAGGTCACGGTCGACAACGCCTGGCGCCTCGATGCGGATATCGAGCGCGCGCGTTCGGTGGAGGCCGCCCTGGAGGGCGCCGATGCGGTCACCGTGCATGTGCCGCTCACCGAAAATACCCGAAACCTGGTGGATGCCGAGCGGCTGCGCCTGATGAGCCCGGGAGCGATGGTGCTGAACCTCGCCCGCGACGGCATCATCGACGACGAAGCGGTGCGGACGTCCCTGGATGCCGGTCATCTGCACGCCTATGTCACCGATTTTCCGGTTCCCGGCATGCTGGACCATCCACGCGTGATCACGCTGCCCCACCTGGGGGCGTCGACCGGGGAATCCGAGGAGAATTGCGCGGTGATGATCGCCGATCAGCTGCGCGATTATCTGGAGAACGGGAACGTGGTGAACTCGGTGAACCTGCCGACGCTGGTACTGGATCGCAAGGGTGATACCCGGATTGCGATCGTCAATCGCAATCTGCCCGACCGGGTCGGTCGGATCTCCCACACCCTGGGCGAGTCGAACATCAACATCCTGCATCTGGTCAACGATTCGCGCGGCGATCTCGCCTACACCCTGCTGGATGTCGATGGGCACCCCGACACGTCCACCCTGGAGGCCCTGATGGGCATTGACGGCGTGCTGCGGGCGCGGGTGCTGTAACCGTGGCCGGGGAGGATCAGCTCGGGCAGCTGCGGGCGCGGATCGACGCACTTGATGGTGAATTGCTGAAACTCCTGAGCGAGCGCGCGGCCTGTGCCGAGGAGGTCGCGCGGGTAAAGCGGGCGCGGGAGCCGGAGCCGGTATTCTACCGGCCGGAACGCGAGGCCGAGATCCTGCGCCGGGTGCGCGATGACAACCCCGGGCCGCTGTCCGGGGACGCCGTCGTGCGGCTGTTCCGGGAGATCATGTCGGAATGCCTGGCACTGGAACACCCGCTCACGGTGGCCTATCTGGGCCCGGAAGGGACCTTTACCCATCTGGCCGCACGTAAGCACTTCGGGCATGCCGTGACCACCAGCCCGCTGGCCTCGATCGACGCGGTGTTTGGCGCGGTGGAGACCGGGCGCGCGCATTTCGGCGTGGTCCCGATCGAGAACAGTTCCGAGGGCGTGGTAACGCATACCGTGGACTGCTTCATGGACTCTGCGTTGCAGATCTGCGGCGAAGTCGTGACCCCGATTCATCATCACTTGTTGTCGCAGGCGACAGAGCTGGGGGGTATCCGGCGAGTGCTGGCCCATACCCAGGCCCTGGCGCAGTGTCGCCAGTGGCTGGATACCGAACTGCCGCACGCCGAGCGCGAGGCGGTTTCCAGCAATGCGCGTGCCGCCGAACTGGCGGCGGCGGACCCGAGTGCTGGTGCGATAGCCAGCAAGGTGGCGGCCGAACACTACGGGGTTCCGGTGCGGGTCCAGCACGTGGAGGACCGCGCCGACAATACCACCCGGTTTCTGATTATCGGCGCGGCGACCACCGAGCCCACCGGGACTGACCGGACCTCGATCATGCTGAGCACCGCAAACCGCCCGGGCTCGCTGTATTCCCTGCTCAAGCCGATCGCGGAGGCGGGCATCAGCCTGACCCGAATCGAGTCGCGACCCTCACGCTGCACCCAGTGGACCTATGTGTTCTTCCTGGATCTGGTGGGGCATCAGCAGGATCCGGTGGTGCATGCCTGTCTGCAGCAGCTGCAGGACACCGCCGACACCGTGAAGGTGCTGGGGAGCTATCCCCAGGCCGCTACCTGAAACTCCCGAGGTCTGTTCATGGCATCGCGCAATCCCGCCGCGCCTGGCGCGTCCCGTCCCGTCTTCGATCCCGCTGCCCTCGCGGTGGCCGGTGTTCGCGGGCTCAATCCCTATCAGCCCGGCAAGCCGGTGGCGACACTGGAGCGCGAGCTGGGTATTACCCACGCGATCAAGCTGGCCTCCAACGAGAACCCGCTGGGGCCTTCGCCGCGCGCGGTGACGGCCGCGCGCGAGGCGCTCGCCGAGGCGCATGTCTATCCCGACGGCAATGCATTCGAATTGAAGGCGGCACTGGCGGCACAGCATGGCGTTGACGCCGCACAGATCACGCTGGGGAACGGTTCCAACGAGATCCTGGAACTGATCGCGCGGACCTGGCTGGCCCCGGGACGTGCCGCGGTGTTTTCCGCCCACGCGTTCGCGGTCTATCCGCTGGTGACACAGGCGGTGGATGCCGAGGCGCGAGTTGCCCCGGCGCTGCCGGCCGATCATCCGCAACAGCCGTTCGGGCATGACCTGGCGGCGATGCGGGAGCGGGTGGACGGCGACGTGCGGGTGGTGTTTGTGGCCAACCCCAACAACCCGACCGGGACCTGGGTGGACGACCGCGAGTTGCAGGCGTTCCTGGACGAGTTGCCGCCCACTACCCTTGCGGTCATCGACGAGGCCTACGCGGAGTACGTCGAGAAATCGGGATACCCCGATACCACGCAATGGCTGGACCGTTATCCCAACCTGATCGTCACCCGCACGTTCTCCAAGATCCAGGGGCTGGCCGGTCTGCGGCTGGGATATGCAGTCAGTTCTCCGGCAGTCGCCGAACTGCTGAACCGGGTACGCCAGCCGTTCAATGTCAACGCGGTTGCACAGGCCGCGGGGCTGGCCGCGCTCGCGGACGCCGAACATGTGCAGCGTTCCGTGCAGGTGAATCGCGAGGGACTGCAGCAGTTGAGCCGCGCGCTGCGCGAACGCGGCTTCCGGGTCATCCCGTCGGTGGGTAATTTTGTCACCTTCGATACCGGCCGGGATGCCGGGGCGGTGTTCGAGGCGCTGCAGCGCGAGGGCGTGATTACGCGTCCGGTGGAGAATTACGGCCTGCCGGGCCACCTGCGCGTGACCGTCTCCACGCGCGAGGACAATCACCGCTTCCTGGATGCGCTGGACCGGGTGCTGGCGTGATTGAGCGTCTGGTCATCTTCGGCGTCGGCCTGATCGGCGGGTCCCTGGCGCTGGCGCTGCGTGAGGCCGGCGCGGTGCGCGAGATCGTCGGTTGCTCGCGCAATGCCGACAACCTGCGCGAGGCGCAGCGCCTAGGGGTGATCGATCGCTGGACGACCGAGGTCGCTGCGGCGGCCGAGGGTGCCGATATGGGTGTGCTCGCCGTACCGCTCGGGGCGATGGAGCCGCTGGCACACGATCTCGCGGCCTGCTGGCCCGAGGGCAGCCCGCTGACCGACGTGGGCAGCAGCAAGCAGGCGGTCATCGACGCCGTGGGCACCGGGTTCGGCCGGGCCCCGCGCGAATTCGTTCCCGGGCACCCGATCGCGGGGACCGAAAAGAGCGGGGTGGGGGCTGCCTTTGCCAGTCTGTTCCGCGACCGACTGGTGATCCTCACGCCGGCCGATGCCACCAACCCGCTGGCAACTGACCGGGTCGCCGACATGTGGCAGGCCGCCGGCGCACGGGTGGAATACATGACTCCTGGGCACCACGACCGGGTACTCGCCGCGACCAGTCATCTGCCGCATGTGCTGGCTTTCACGCTGGTGTCGTCGCTTGCAAACATGAGCGAGCGTGACGAGATCTTTCATTACGCCGCCGGGGGCTTTCGCGACTTCACCCGCATCGCGTCCAGCGACCCGGTGGTCTGGCGCGATATCTGCCTGGCCAATCGCGACGCCATTCTCGAGGTCATCGCCCGCTACCAGACTGACCTGGAGTCCCTGCGCGGCGCGATCGAGCGGGGCGATGCCGCGACCATCGAACAAAGCTTCGAGCAAGCCAAGGAAACCCGCGATCGCCTGTGCGACCCCGCGGATGCACAACTGGATACCTGAAACCGATGAGCACCTTTATTGTACAACCCGGCGGGCGGCTGGCCGGCGAGGCCCGCGTGCCCGGCGACAAGTCGATCTCCCATCGCGCGATCATGCTCGGGGCCCTGGCCAACGGGGTCACCCGGGTCAGCGGTTTTCTGGAGGGCGCAGATTGCATCGCGACCCTGGAGGCATTTCGCGCGATGGGTGTGCGGATCGAGCGCCATGGACCCGGTGACGTGGAGATTCACGGGGTCGGCCTGGATGGGTTGAAGGCACCGCAGGGGCCCCTGGACATGGGCAACTCCGGAACCGCGATGCGCCTGCTGTGTGGCGTACTGGCCGGCCAGGCCTTCGACAGCGAACTGATTGGCGACCGTTCCCTGAGCGGGCGCCCGATGCGCCGAGTCACCGAGCCGCTGGCCCATATGGGTGCGCGGATCGACACCAGCGAGGCGGGAACGCCCCCGCTGCGGGTACATGGCGGGGCCACGCTGCGGGGAACGGACCACCAGCTCGCGGTGGCCAGCGCCCAGGTGAAATCGGCGCTGCTACTGGCGGGGCTATGGGCAGAAGGACGCACCTGCGTAACCGAGCCAGCCCCGACTCGTGATCACACCGAACGCATGCTTGCGGGGTTTGGTTATGCGGTGGAGCGCGACGGCGCACGCGCCTGTGTCAAGGGGGGCGGGACACTGAGCGCGAGCCCAGTGGACGTGCCGGCGGATATCTCGTCAGCCGCCTTCTTCCTGGTGGGTGCGTCGATCGCGACGGGGTCGCGCATGCGCCTGGAACACGTGGGCATGAACCCGACCCGTACCGGGGTGATCGACATCCTGCGCCTGATGGGGGCCGGAATCCGGGTACTCGACGCGCGCGAGGCGGGTGGCGAACCGGTGGCTGATCTCGAGGTCGAGGCATCCACTCTGAAGGGCATCCAGATCCCCGAGCACCTGGTGCCGCTGGCGATCGACGAGTTCCCTGCGATCTTCGTCGCGGCCGCCTGCGCCGAAGGCGAGACGGTGTTGACCGGGGCCGGCGAGCTGCGGGTGAAGGAGAGTGATCGCATCCAGGTGATGGCGGATGGCCTTGCGGCGCTGGGGGTGGACTGCGCCGTGCAGACGGACGGGATCCGGATCCAGGGGGGCGGCGGCTTTGCCGGTGGCGAGGTCGACAGCCACGGTGATCACCGCATCGCGATGTCGTTCGCGATGGCGGGCCTGCGCGCGCGTGAGCCCGTCCGCATCCGCGACTGCGCCAATGTCGGGACCTCGTTTCCCGGTTTCGTCGAACTGGCGCGGCGCGCCGGACTGCAATTGGAGGAGGCATGACCGAGGCAATTCCTGTACTCACTGTCGATGGTCCCGGCGGGGCCGGCAAGGGGACAGTCTGCATGCGGGTCGCGGCGGCCATGGGCTGGCACCTGCTGGATAGCGGCGCCCTGTACCGCCTGCTGGGCCTGGCGGCCCGTCAGAACGGGGTCGAGCTGACCGACGAGGCGGCCCTGGCGCGACTGGCCGGTTCCCTGGACGTCAGTTTCGAGATCAACAAGGACGCGACCGCGGTGACCACACTCCTCGAAAACCAGCCGGTGGACGAGTTGCTGCGCACCGAACAGGCTGGCAGCGATGCCTCGCAGGTGGCGGCGATTCCGGTCGTGCGCGAGGCGCTGCTGGAGCGCCAGCAGGCGTTCGCGAAGGCCCCGGGACTGGTCGCGGACGGGCGGGACATGGGTACGGTGGTGTTCCCGCAGGCGGACCTCAAGATCTTCCTGACCGCCTCCGCCGAGGAAAGGGCACGCCGCCGTTACATGCAGTTGAAGGAACAAGGACTTAGTGCTAATCTCTCCGCCCTTCGGGACGAGATGGAGGCGCGTGACCGCCGTGACCGCGAGCGCAGCGTGGCTCCCCTCAAGCCCGCCGAGGATGCCTGGGAAGTGGATACCACGGATCTCGACATCGTTAGCGTGGTGGACATGATCCTGGAGCGCCTCCGGGACGTACTCCCGGAACAAAGCCCCCGCCCCGCGGAATAAGCCGTCGGAAGCGGGATCGTCAACATTCAGAACTGGCTGCGGGAAGTTTCTGCAAGCCTTTGCAAAACCACAGGTTCACAAATCCATGAGTGAAAGTTTCGCGCAACTGCTCGAAGAGAGCATGGCCTACACCCAGATGCAGCCGGGTGCCATCCTCAGTGCCACCGTCATTGAGGTCACCCCGG
>SKNJ01000066.1 GCA_007120575.1 Thioalkalivibrio sp. | reverse complement strand
ATGCTCGAGCAGGGCCATCGCCCACCGGATCGCGACACCCTGGCCCGCCAGGTGATGGAACGCCTGGTGGTGGAGCGCGTACAGCTCCAGGAGGCCGAACGCGTGGGCATCGACATCGACGAGATGACCCTGAATCGCGCGATGGAAAACATCGCCCGCGAGAACCGCCTGACCCTGACCCAGCTGCGCCAGGCCCTGCTGCAGGACGGGGTGGACTTCAATGCCTTTCGCGAACAGATCCGCAATGAACTGACCCTGGCCCAGTTACGGCGACGTCAGGTGGACGGCCGGGTACGAGTCAGCGATCAGGAGATCGCCGACCTGATCGCCTCCGAGAGCGGCGCGATCGACCGCGGGGTACGCTACCGGCTGTCGCATATCCTGGTCCCGGTACCGCAGGGCGCCGATTCCGCCACCATCGCCGAGGCGCGTGACCGCGCCCACGCGCTGCGCCAGCGACTGGAAGACGGCGAGGACTTCGCCACCGTCGCGATCAGCGAATCCGGCGCGCCGGATGCCCTGGAGGGCGGCGACCTCGGGTGGCGCGGGGCCGGCGAGATCCCGACGGTGTTCGCGCGCGAGGTTATCCTGATGCGCACCGGCGAAATCAGCGACGTACTGCGCTCGCCCAGTGGTTTCCACATCGTCAAGCTCGAAGACCGCGAGGGCGGCGATCAGACCCGCGTCCAGCAGACCCGGGTGCGGCATATCCTGATCAGCCCGGACCAGGTGCGCAGCAGCGAGGAAGCCGAACGCCAGGCACGCTCGTTGTACAACCGCATCCGCGAGGGTGCCAGCTTCGAGGACCTGGCGCGCGCCAATTCCGACGATCCGGGCTCCGCCGCCCAGGGTGGTCGGCTGGGCTGGGTCAGCCCCGGGGAGCTGGTCCCTGATTTCGAGGAAGCGATGGACCGCCTGCAGCCCGGCGGGCTGTCCGAGCCCGTGCAAAGCCAGTTCGGCTGGCACGTCATCGAGGTACTGGAGCGCCGCGAAGTGGACACCTCGCGCGAGCAGATCCGTGCCCGGGCCCGCGAGATCCTGCAGGAACGCAAGCGCGAGGAGGAACAGGAACTGTGGCTGCGGCGCCTGCGTGACGAGGCCTATGTCGAATACCGGGTCGAGGGCCTCGGCTCCTGAACCGGGCAACGGCATGATCCCGCGGCTGGCCCTGACCGCCGGCGAACCGGCCGGCATCGGCCCGGACCTGCTGGTCGCGCTGGCGCAGGAGGCATCCCCCTGCCAGCGCGTCGCACTCGGCGACCCGGAGGTCCTCGCCGCGCGGGCCCATCACCTGCGACTGCCCCTGAACCTGACGGTGTTCGACCCCGAACGGCCGCGCACCCGGACGCCGGCGCACGGCCTCGAGGTCCTGCCGGTCGCGACCGCCGCACCCGTACATGCCGGCCGGCTCGATCCGGAAAATGCCGCGCACGTGCTCGAACTCCTTGCCCGGGCCGCGGATGGCTGCCTCGCCGGACATTTCGACGCGATGGTCACCGGTCCGGTGCACAAGGGCGTGATCAACACCTTCGACCACGCGTTCACCGGCCATACCGAGTGGCTGGCCGCACGCGCCGGGGCACCGATGCCGGTGATGATGCTCGCCACCGAGACCCTGCGGGTGGCCCTGGTCACCACCCACCTCCCGTTGCGCGCGGTGCCCGACGCGATCACGCGCGAGCGCCTGGAGACGATCATCCGGGTGCTGGACCACGATCTGCGCCGCGATTTCGGCCTGGCCGAGCCACGCATCGCCGTCTGCGGGCTCAATCCGCACGCCGGCGAGGACGGTGTGCTCGGCTCCGAGGAGATCGAGATCATCACGCCGACCCTGAATACCCTGCGCGCCGAGGGCCTGCACCTGCGCGGCCCCCTGCCGGCGGATACCGCGTTCACCCCACGCGCCCTGGCGCAGAGCGATGCGGTACTGGCGATGTACCACGATCAGGGGCTGCCGGTACTGAAACATGCCGGTTTCGGCGCCGCGGTGAACGTCACCCTGGGATTGCCGTTCGTGCGCACCTCCGTGGACCACGGCACCGCGCTGGACCTGGCCGGCACCGGACGCGCCGAGGCCGGCAGCTTTCGCGCTGCCGAACACCTCGCCCGCGACCTCGCGACCCGCGCCGTAGCCCATCGGGACCCATCGCATGGCTAGGAGCCTGGCGAATTTGGGCGATCGTCGCGAGCGCGGCGGGAGAGTGAGACCATTTTTTCGGTCTCTCGAGGCGCATAGTGGGGACTCTGTAACGAGAGAGAGCGGAAAAAGGGACCACTCTCCCACACGCGCAGCAGATCCGTCCCAAGTCCGACAGGCTCCTGGCCCGCATATCCCGCCAGCGTTCGTCGCAGGGGCGTCGAGGCGCCGCCGTAGCGGGGCATGCGGACCGGAGGACGGCGCGACCCAACACTGCGTCAAGCCGGCCGGAGCGGGCAGGATCCGTCACAACGAGCCGATCGGTGGCCGCTGCGAAAGAGGGGGGAAATATGCGGGCTGACTCCCAGGCCCCGCCGATCCGCAAGCGCTTCGGCCAGAACTTCCTGCACGACACCAGCATCCTGACGCGCATCGTCGGGGCCATCGACCCGCAACCGGGCGACGCGCTCCTGGAGATCGGCCCCGGCCGCGGGGCCCTGACCCGAGCCCTGCTGGAACGGGTGGAACACCTGCACGCGGTGGAGATCGACCGCGACCTCGCCGAGGGTCTGCGTCGCGCGTTCCCGTCCGAACGTCTCCAGCTGCATGTCGGGGATGCCCTGGACCTGCAACTCGCCGAGCTCGGGGTACGACCGGAGGGCGGCTGGCGCGTGGTAGGCAATCTGCCCTACAACATCTCCACGCCCCTGCTGTTTCACCTGCTGGACCAGGTCCACTGGGTACGCGACATGCATTTCCTGCTGCAACGCGAGGTAGTGGAACGCATGACCGCCGAGCCAGGCAGCAAGCGCTACGGCCGCCTGACGGTGATGCTCGCGGCGCGGGCCGATGCCCGGGCGCTCTTCGGCGTGCCACCGGGCGCGTTCCATCCCCCGCCGAAGGTCCATTCCGCGGTGGTCCGCATCGTCCCGCTGGCCGAGCCGCGGGTCCCCCCCGAGCGCTTCGAGCACTTCGCGCAGATCGTCAATCGCGCCTTCTCCAGCCGCCGCAAGACCCTGCGGCGCGGCCTCGCGGGCCTGATCGAACCCGGAGATCTGGAGGCCGCGGGCCTGGATCCCGGCGAGCGCCCGGAAAACATCGATGTCGCCGGCTTCGACGCCCTGGCCCGGGTACTCCGGAACCGGTAGTCACGATCCGTTACCATGAGGATCGCCCCGGAGCCGCGCGCACGGCCGCCACGTACCGGTGGTCCGGGGTGGCAGTACGCCCATCCCCGAAGCGCGACCATCACCCGTTTTCCCGACACGCGAGCCCCATGACCACGGACCTGATCGTCGCCGATATCGGTGGAACCAATACCCGCATCGCGCGGGCCCGCCACGCGACGGGCCAGTGGAGCCTGCACGACACCGGTGTCTACCCCAGCCGCGAGCACCCCGACCTGTCCGGCATCCTGCAACAATGGCGCCGCGACCGGGTGCCGGCCGGAGTGGAATTCCGGGCGGCCGGCCTCGCGGTCGCGGGCCCCGTAACCCCCGACCACGGCGATGCCGAGGCACGCGTCACCAACCTGCAGCACTGGCCCACCCTGCGGGCGGCGGCGCTGGGCGACACACTGGGCCTGCCGGTGGCCCTGCTCAATGACTTCGCGGCGATCGGCGCCAGCCTGGATGCCCTGGACGCGAACCAGGATCTGCTCCCGCTCCAGACCGGCACCCCGGACCCGGAGGGCCTGCGTCTGGTAGCCGGCGCCGGAACCGGGCTGGGCACCTGCCTGGTCGGCCCCGCGCGGGCCCCGGTCATCCATGCCGGCGAGGGCGGGCACGCCCGTTTCTCGCCGGCCGACGTCGACGAGACGGCCCTGGCCGGATTCGTCACCCAGCAAGAGGGCCACTGCACCCGCGAACACCTGCTCAGCGGCGCGGGCATCGCCCGGATCGCGGCCTTCGAACAGACCCGCCGGCCGGATGCCGGACTGGACGGGGCGCTGCGTGCCGACGACCCCGCCGTGGCAATCCACGAACTCGCCGAACAGGGCCACCCGGCAGCACTCGGCGTCATCGAGCGCTTCGTGCGGCTGTACGGCGGGCAGCTCGCGGACATGGCCCTGACCGCGTTGCCATACGGCGGGGTGTATCTCGCCGGCGGCATCGCCCCGCGCTGGTCGCGATACCTCCAGGGGCCGGCGTTTCGCGCCGCGTTCACCAATCGCCCACCGATGGCGCACCTGCTTGAGGGGCTGCCAGTAGCCCTTATCATGCACCCACAGCCCGGGCTGCTCGGCGCCGCCGTCAGCGCCCTGCGCCTGACCCAGGAACCCCACGGAGCCTCATGACCATGTCCAGCGAGAACGCCGCCCCGTCCGACGAGCACACCATCGAGATCGAGGTGTCGACCGCCTATGTCGAGGACCAGTCCGCGCCCGACGACGACCGCTACGTGTTCGCCTATCACGTGACCATCCGCAACGCCGGCCCACAGACGGTACAGCTCCTCAACCGCCACTGGATCATCCGCGACGGCCGCGACCAGACCCAGGAAGTGCGTGGCGAGGGTGTGATCGGCCAGCAGCCACAGATCGAACCGGGCGAGAGCTTCGAATACACCAGCGGGACGGTCATCGAGACCCCGGTCGGGACCATGGAAGGCAGCTACGAGATGCGCGACCAGCGCGGACACACCTTCGCCGCCCCGATCCCGCCATTCACCCTGTCCGTACCGCGGACTCTGCACTAGACGGGAAGGGGCGCATGGCACTGTATGCCGTCGGCGATCTGCAAGGCTGCCTCGAACCGCTCGACCGGCTGCTGGACGAGGTCCGTTTCGACCCGGACCGCGACCACCTGTGGCTGGTCGGGGATCTGGTCAACCGCGGACCGGACTCGGCCGGCTGCCTGCGCCGGGTCCGCGAGCTGGGGGATGCCGCCACCTGCGTACTGGGCAACCACGACCTGCACCTGCTCGCCACCGCCGAGGGGCAACGCACGCCCGGCGGACGCGACACCCTGCGCGACGTGCTCGACCAACCAGACGCCGCCGAGCTATTGGAGTGGCTGGCCCAGCGCCCGCTGCTCCACTACAGCCCCGATCCGGACTGGGTCCTGGTGCACGCCGGCATCCCGCCGGCCTGGGATCTCGACCAGGCGCGGTCCGAGGCGCGCCGGGTGGAGGCCGAACTGCGCGATCCGGAACGCCGCCGGGCACTGTTCGAGGTAATGTACGGCAACCAGCCGGACGCCTGGGACCCGGGACTGAGCGGCTACGACCGCCTGCGCTACACCATCAACGCCTTTACCCGGATGCGCTATGTCACCCGCGACGGCACGCTGGAGCTGGAAGCGAACGGACCGCCGGAGGACGCCCCGGGACACCTGCAACCCTGGTTCGCGCTGCCGGACCGCCGCGCCACCAGGCAACGCATCGTATTCGGGCACTGGGCCGCGCTGGGCCATCGCCGCGGCCCCGACTGGCTGGCCCTGGACAGCGGCTGCGTCTGGGGCAACCGGATGACCCTCGCACGTCTGGACACCGACACCCCCGACCCCCGCCAGATCCCGGTCTGGCAGACCCCCTGCGACCGCCGGGGCAACACGCTCTGATCCACCGTGTCCGCTGTCAGATGACCAACCCCACACCCCAGAGACCGAGCCCCGCCAGCCCCGCCCCGAGCAGCGCCCCGATCGCCACGTCGCTGGGGTAATGCAGCCCCAGCACCAGGCGCGAGATCGCCACCAGCACGGTGAATCCGCCGGCTACCCAGACCCACCCCGGATACCAGGCCACCAGGACCACGCTGAAACCCACGGCATGCATGGTGTGCCCCGAGGGAAAACTGAACTCGTCCAGCGGATCCGTGCTGCGCAGCAGGCCGCGGTCACGATGGCAGGGGCGGGCGCGACCGGTGGTGTGCTTCAGCCAGCGATAAAGTGGCAGCGAAAGCAAACCCACCAGCGCCATCTGGGCGCTGACGAGCAAAGCACCGGCACCGTGCAGAACCGGCAACATCAGCATCAGCACATACCAGAACACCCCGTCGCCCAGACGACTGACGGCGCCGAAGAAGCACCGCACCAGGGCACGCCGGTTGAACTGATTGAAGACATGGCAAAGCGCCAGTTCGAGGTCATCCATTCGCTGTAGCAGGCGCACTGCGGGTCTCCAGGAGTTCCTCGACGTACTGCTCCAGGCGCGCGATGACCGCCCCCCAGTCCAGCTCCGCGGCACACGCCCGGGCCTGTTCGCCCATCGCCTCCCGGGCCCGGGGCCGCGCGCGAAACCCTTCCGCGAGTTCCACCGCCGCCTGCACGAACGCTGCGGCGTCACCGGCCCGAGCACCGGTCACCGGCACCCGGCGCCCGTGCACCCGGTCCACGACATGTTCATGGGCCGCCGCGTGGTCGAAGGCGAGGATCGGCAGGCCGCTGGCCATCGCCTCGGTCACCACGTTGCCGAAGGTCTCGGAGAGAGACGCGAACACGAACAGATCCGCGCTCGCGTAATGGGACGCCAGGTCCTCGCCGCGCTGGACACCGGCGAACGTAATATCGGGGTAGGCGCGCTCCAGGCGCGCCCGCGACGGGCCGTCGCCTACGAACACCAGACGGGCACGCGGCCGCCGCGCACGGACCGCGCGAAACGCCTCCACGACCCGGTCCAGGTCCTTTTCCGGGGCGACCCGACCGACGTGCATCAGCACCGGGTCTTCGGGGCCCGCACCCCAGGCCGCGCGCAGCTCCGGCGAGCGCCGGGCGGGATGGAACAGGCGGGTGTCCACGCCCCGTGCCAGCAGCCCAAGATTCACGAATCCGCGCGCCGCCAGATGCTCCGCCAGTGCCCGGGTCGGGATCAGGTTCAGATCGCAGCGATTGTGGAAGCGCCGCAGCATTGCCTCGACCAGCGGGGCCAGCCAGGCCAGCCGGTAGTGGCGGGCATAGGTCTCGAAGTCGGTGTGGAAGCCGGCCAGGACCGGCAAACCAAGCGCGCGCGCCGCGCGCAGGGCGGAATGGCCCAGCGGCCCCTCGGTCACCAGGTGCACCGCGTCCGGGGGATCCGCCCGCCAGGCAGCCCGCAGTCGCCGCGCCGCCGGGAGCCCGAAGCGCAGCCCGCGATACCCGGGGATCGGGCAGCCCGGTACCAGGGTCTCATCATCGAGTAACGATTCGGATCCGCGCGCTTCACCGGCCTGACGGGGGCGCACCACCCGCACGCGATGGCCGCGTTGACGCAGACCGACCACCAGTCGTTCCAGGGTCATCGCCACGCCATTGACCTCCGGTGGCCAGGTCTCGGTGACCACCACCAGGTCCCGGGGCCTGCCCGGGACTTCCGGTACCGAGGAGACACCGACCGATGCACACGCTCGTGTTGGCATGGATCCGTGGCTCCCTGGCGTCAGGACCGTGGACACAAGGGTCACGGCCCGCATGATCTACGCCTTGCCCGCGCCGCGCCGCGCGCGATCCGGGCTGGAGAGCGGCTCGGCGGGCACACCCAGCGCCTGCACGATGGCCGTGCGCGAGGCCTCCGCGAGCTCCCGGCGATCGCGCCGCGTGCTGTCCAGCGGCGCCAGGAAATGGAGCGACACCCGAGTCTGCGGGCGCTGCAACAGACGCCACAGATTGGCCAGCAGACCCTGGTTGCCGATAAACGCCACCGGGGTCCCCTCGCCGGCCGGCCGCTCGTAGTCCAGCGCCACCGGCTGCACCGGATAACCAGTGCCCGCCACCGCCGCGAACAGGCGTGGATAGAAACGGCGCACCCCGCCGCCATGGCTGGTGGTCCCCTCGGGGAAAACCACCGGACGCTCTCCGGCGGCGAGACCGGCCTGCAGGGCCTCGGCCAGCGCCGCGCTCTGGTGTCCGCCGCGCTCGATAAAACGGGTCTCGTGACGCCGTGCCAGCCAGCCGATCACCGGCCAGCGCCCCACCTCGGCCTTGGACAGAAAGGCAGGATCCAGCGCCGCACCAAGCAACGCCACATCCAGCCACGAGACGTGGTTGGCAACCACCAGCGCCGGCTGTTCCGGGGGGTTGCCAAGCACCTGGACATGCACCCCGCAAAGCGTCAGCAGGCGATCGTACCAGGCATGCCGGATGCACCGGCGCTTTTCCGCGCCGGCATCGCCCCCACCGCTCAGCGCGGTCAGCACGACCCCCTTCAGGAGATGACCCAGGATTCGCATCAGCCTACCCAGTGCCCGCAGATGTCCCCGCATGTCCCACTCCCCGATCATCGGGCGCATGCGCGCCCAGGAAATGCCGATGGTAACGATCCGGCATCTCCCGCACATTCAGGAGGATCAGAACATCCGCGACATTGAAATCGGGATCGTGGCAAGCCTCTCCGCAGACCCGCGCGCCCAGGCGCAGATAGGCCTTCAACAAGGGTGGCAGACCGACCCGCGAGGGGGTGCCGTGCCAGACGGACAGCGAGTTTGGCAGGGACCGACGCGGCGTGACCCGCAGACGCGAGGAAACCCGGTGGAACAGGCGGAGCCAGGCCAGCTGCGCGGGCGTATGGTCGCTCAGCGGGATACTCGCGCAGCCGATCAGATGATCATACTGATGTGCCTGCATGAAGCGCGCGAGCCCGGCCCAGAGGGTATGGATCGCCGCCCCCTGGCGATGATCGGCACGCACGCAGGTTCGACCCACCTCCAGGGTACGCCCCGGGAGATTCGTCAGCGGGCCCAGGTCGAACTCGGACAGCGAGTAGAAACCACCGGCGGTGCTGGCGCTCTCCTCGGTCAGGATCCGTGTGCAGGCGACAACCTCCCCTGTCTGTACGTCGCGCACCAGCAGATGGTGGCAATGCGCATCCAGGTGGTCCCGATCCAGCCCGGATTCCGGCTCCGCAAGCCGGGCGCCCATCTCCTCGCCGAACACCTGGTAGCGCAGGCGCTGGGCCGCCTCGAGATCCGCGGGACCGGACGCCAGATGGGCACGCAGGCCGGGTTCCGCAGGGCGGGCGGTGTCAGCCGCGGGATGGGGTTCGGGCAGGAACATCGGGCAACCTCCGGATCAACTGTCCCGGAGGCTACCCGCAAGGCTTGACACCCGTGTGTACGGGCGATGACGGTCCGGTGAATACCGGACCGTGGATCGGCGCGCTACGGCAGCGGGCCGGTGTAGGCGCCGGTCTCCACCGGCAGGTCCTCGCTCTCCCAGTTCTTGTAGCCGCCGGCGACATTCACCACGTTGGTGAAGCCCATCTCCTGCAGCCGCTGCACCGACAGCGCGGAACGGCCGCCCGTCGCGCACATCACGGCCACCGGCTTCTCGCGGGCGCTGTACAGCGCCTCGATCCGGTGCGGGGTATTCGGATCCGCCGCGCCTTCCAGCAGGCCGCGCGGGATCAGCAGCGATTCGGGCACATGGCCCTTTTCGTATTCGTACGGCTCGCGCACATCGACCAGCAGCCAGTCCGCGCCGTTGGCGCGCGCCTCGGCCAGGTCGGTCACCGACATCTCGCGCACGTTCTGACGTGCCTCGGCGATGAAATCCATCAACTTCTTCTCGCTCATCAATAGCTCCGTTGGGGTGTATGACAGGGATTCGGGAAACAGGCGGATGGTGGGGTGAAAACCCGGGGATTCAAGCCCCGTCCAGTGCCGCGTCCAGGGCATCCGGCGCGGACACCGGTGGCGCACATTGCATGCCGTGACAGAGATAGGCGCGCACCCCGCTCTCCGGGGCCGTCTTTTCCGTCAGTGCAGGGGGCAGGCCGTCGGCCCCGGCAGGGATCGCGAAACTCCAGACCGGGCTCCCGCGTGCCCGCAGGTGCTCCTGCCAGGCCGCAAGCTCCGCCTCGGGGCCGCGCAACACCACCAGCGGCGGTGCACGATGATGGATATCCAGCGCGGTCAGTAGACTCATGTGCCCGATCGGGGCCTGCTCGATCATCGGCCCGGCGTTCGCCAGGGTGTGTTCGGCGGCCTCGACATAGCGCGGGTCCGCCAGCAGATAGCCGAGTTTGAACAGGGTCTGCGCGGCGATCCCATTGCCCGCGGCCATCGCGTCATCGGCATACACCTTGGGCCGCTGGATCAGTGCCTCGTGGTCGCGCGCGGTGTAGAAAAAGCCGCCGTGCTCATGGTCCTGGAAGTCCGCGAGCAGCACCTCGGCCAGGGTCTGCGCCCAGTCCAGCAAATCGCTGTCCCACTCCGCTTCCAGCAGGGCCAGGGTTGCCTCCAGCAGCAGCGCATGATCGTCGAGGCAGGCACGCGGCTGTGCATCGGTCGCGCCTTCGCGAAAGCTTGCGTACAGACGCCCGGCATGCCACAGGCGAT
>SKNJ01000198.1 GCA_007120575.1 Thioalkalivibrio sp. | reverse complement strand
TCCATTGCCCGCGGACCCACCGGTCCGGCCTATTCCAATGCCGGCACAGCCTATTTCTACAGCGGTGAATTCGACATGGCCGAGAAGATGTTTCGCGAAGCCATCGCCATCAGTCCGGCTGATTACAGACTACATGGCCACTTGGCTGAAGCCATCGCCATTCAGGGTGGGCGCGAGGAGACGGCAAGGCAGCATTATGAAACTGCGGTTCGACTTGCCAGAGAGCGTTTGAAGATCAATCCCAATGACCATGACTGCCGGGCTGCACTTGCCCTGAACCTGATCAAGGCCGGCCAGACCGATGCGGCACGAGCAGAAATCGAGATCCTGGCTATGCAGCCCAGACTCAGTCGTGATGCACATTGGCATCTGGGCGAGGGCAGATATCTGCTCGACGATCTGGAATTGGCCCTGGAACATTTTCGCCAGGCAATAGAGCTGGGATTGAACCCTGACCAGCTAGCGCATAACCCGGCCCTGAAGGCACTGTTCGACAACCCCCGATTCATGGCCCTGATCCGTGATGATGCGGATCATTTCTGAAACGATGCAAGGAGAAATATCATGAGGGAATCCCTTTTATTCCGGCTGCCGATCCCGATCGCCGCAATTCTGCTCATTGCCGGCTGTGCCAACTCTGGCCCTGCCATGGGACCGACTGAAGCCCAGCTCACTAATGCAGAGACATGTCGGGCCAATTGCGCCACCCCCATCGAATTGCCGGCCGAGACGGGCCGGGCGCCCACGGTGGCCGCAACTACTCGGATTGCCGGCGGCCAGGTGCTCGACTTCAATCTCCGTGGACAGACTCGAACCAATGCCAGGACGGTACTGGCGTTCAAACAGGCTGCATTTCTCGATCAACGCGGCAACCCGATCTACAGCCTCGAGCTGACGGCCGGCAATAACCGCTTCGAGTCACGGCGCTACGAAGACGGTGTCTGCCATGCCCCACGCGGGTGTCGATATGTCGTCATCAACTTTGGCACCCCTACCCGACCACCGATCATCAACAGTCCGATTCTGATTATCGAGCCTTAGGGAACCTCTGAATAACTCTGCACGGGCGCGACAGCGCAGGCGGAAACGCAAGGGCGGTTTGCCCGGAGGGCAATGAGCCCTGGAGTGGAGCCGTTGCGCGTGCCTCTGCGGGAGGCACGCGCTTGACGGCATTCCGATAGGGCTTCTTCACTTCGCGAAACCGCCCTATCTCCATTGCCTGCGCTGGCTTGGCTTGGGCGAGCGCCGCTTCGTGACTGGTGCGGTTTGCCGCAGGCAAGAAGCGCCAGGCAAAGAAGCGATCAGCGCGTGTGGTTTGGTCATTCCAAATGAGCGTGCCCAAACGAGGCGGAGACCCCGCAGAGGCCCGTCCCGCCCGTGCAGAGTTATTCAGAGGTTCCTTAACAGACATTCCGGAGAAGTTCTGCCCGGGGCCTGCTCCGAGGGCGGCTCGGCTTCTGGCAAATTCTTCATTTGCATCGTGGCATTGCCCAGGGGACGGGAACTTTGATATTGACCTCGTTGAGCGCCAACCTAAAAACGCACATTCACCGCCAGGTACGGACCAGCCAGGGACAGGTCGGCGTCGAGATCATCGACGTCATTGACTTTCAGGTCGAGCTGCCGGTAGCCGGCCTCGACGCCGAAGATTCGGCGTGATTCCCAGCCCACGCCGACTCGAATGTCCTGCAGGCGGTGACCCGATGCGGAAATCATGTTGACTTCGCCGCTGGCATACAGGCCGGTGAGTGGAAGATCGCCCCGCAGGGCCAGATGCCCCATGGGGATCACGGTCGATCCGCCGGCGCTTTCAATCTCGCCGGAATCCCGGCTCTCGATCTCCACACCGAGATCGAGATATCGGGCCGTGATGCCGACATCGAGCGTGACCACGTTGCTCAGCGGGCGGTAGTAAACCGTGAGGTCGGTCATGTCGAGGTCGTAGCTGGAGCGGACTGACTCCTCGTGCTGGAACTCGATCGGTCCGAACCGCCGTGTGCCCTGCAGCGTAGAGGTGGCGGAGTCGCTCAGCGACTGATGCCGGAGGCGTGCATTCGGCAGCAGTGGAATCGGGTGGCGCAGACCGACTTCGAAGATGTTGGTACTGTTGCGGTCGAAGTCGAGATCGTCCTCGACGTCGAAGTTGTCACCGCCGGAGGCGACGTCACCGGACAGACCGGGCTGCCAATGGCCAATCCCGGCGTGAACGTCGACCAGTGGCACCACGCCCGCGGCAACCGATCCGGGCACAGTCAGGAAGATGAGGGGCAGTAGTGCGATCAGGGCCAGCAATCGGCATGGTGACGGCATAAAGGTTCTCCGAAGGCAGGTAACGCGGCGGTATGGCGTTAGTGTACCCCGCCACTCATTCTGTAGCATTCAGCGAGTCGGAAAGCGCTTAGCCGCAAGGCAGGTCTCGCAGGGAATGGCAGCGTCCTTTCAAAGAGGCCTAAAACGCGCAACGGTGCTGCGGGTCGCGCATGGCACTGCCGGCTCAGGCGCGCTCTGGATACTACACGAATACCAACGGGGTACACTGGACACCTGTGGCACTCGGGGAATTGGTCCGGCTTCTGGATTCGAGGGAATCATGAAATTCATTTTGGTACTGGCGCTCGGCCTGTTCATGCCCTTTGGCCTATCAGCACAGCAAACGCGGGTCTTGATCGTCGGCGATAGCTGGGCCGAGGAGCAATGGGTCGATCAGTCGC
>SKNJ01000255.1 GCA_007120575.1 Thioalkalivibrio sp. | reverse complement strand
TGTTCGGCACCATGGGTCACCAGCACGATGGGAAGGTCGGGGTTGCGCGTGTGCAGGGTGCGGATGCTGGCACGGATCCTGGGAAGCAGTGCCGACAGGGCTGCACGGTCGTTCTCGACGATCTCCAATGCGACGCCGGCGGGCAGTTCGTCGCGCTGCACCAGTTCCGCGATCGCGGCCGGCGGCGAATCGGCGGCTGACGGTGCCGCGGAGGCGACGCTCGATGCCAGCACGAAGACCAGGGCGGCCATCAGGTACTGCATATCACGGACGGGTAACGAGATGCGTGACTGACGGGAGCGGAATCGGGACATGGCGAATCAGAATCGGGACATGGCGAATCATTGGAACACCTTCAGCAATGGGGGTTCCATGCGGTGGTTCCGGATGGGCTGGGGGCCTGTGTATAATGAAGGGTTAGACTCCGCATGCTGAATGCGGCTTCCACTGTTCCTTCGGCCGTTTGGCCCCGGCACTGCCGGCCTGTCGCATCCGGACCGGTGCCCTGGGCCAAGGCGAATCTTTACCCATGAGCAATCTCTCGTTTCGGGCCCAGCGACGGCGTCTGCTGGGCATGGTGATACTCGCGATCCTGGTCACCGGGGTACTGGTGACGCTGGTCACCGCGTTTCCGCTTTATCAGTCGTCGCGTGAGGCGATGGAACGGGTCACGGTGGTGGCGACCTGGGCGCATGGCGAGGCGATTGCCCATCTGGAGGACCACTTCGAGTCGGTCGCGGAGCAGTTCACCAGCCGTACCGAGATCCGGCGACGCCTGGAGTGGTACGCCGATGGCGAGTTGTCTCTGGAGGCCCTGATCGAGTTCACTCGTCCGCGGCTGCTGGATGCGAAGGCCAGCGCTTCGGGGGTTGCCGGGATGATTCGCCTGGCGCCAAACGGCGAAGTGGTGGTCCGCGAGGGCCTGACCGAGGGCGCGGAAGCGACACTGGACGCGCTAGCCGGGGGTGGGAGTCGCGTGGTGCGGGTGGACGACACCCTGTTGTGGCGGGCCGCAGCACCCATCCGGGATCCGGGAGGCCGCCGCGTGGGCACCGACGTGCTGTATTTCGACCCGACGCCGTTGCGCGATCTCCTGCTCGAGGCCGAGACCGTCGACGAGGATCTGGTCGGGCCGGATGGGGTTGCGGTGCGCGCGCGCCTGCTGGATCGAGCGGAGGGCCAGTTGCTGGAGGTGGATCGCGCCGGGGAACTGGTACAACGTCCGCTGGATCTGGAACTGGCTGCTGCATTCGGGCGTATCGAGGCGAGCCGCCCGGGGTTCCTCGAACTGGATGGTACCGCCGCGCGGGAGCGGGTGGTGGCCTATGCGCCGGTGGGCGAGGGCGCGCGGCTCCTGCTGGTCGATGCCCCCTTCTGGGACTTTCACGCGGCGGCATTGCAACGTCTGGCATGGCCGCTGGCCCTGGTCCTGTTGCTGCTGCCGCTGGTGATCTGGCTTGCGCGAGGGGCAATGCATCCACTGCTGCGCCGCCTGGTGGCCCAGGCCGAGACCCTGGAGCACCAGGCCCAGGAGCTGCGTCTGGCGGCCAGCGTTTTCGAGGGTACGGGCGAGGCGATCCTGGTGACCACGCCGGATCATCGGGTGGTGCGTGCGAATGGCGCCTTCCAGCGCCTGACTGGATATGACGTCGAGCAGGTGGTCGGGCTGGCACTGCCGGAATTCTTCGTCGACCTGCAGGAGGGCGAGCTTGACCGCATCTGTGACCGCGTGCGGCGTGACGGGAGCTGGCAGGGCGAGATCGACTACGGTACCCGCAGTGGCCAGCGCCTGACGGCCTTGCAGAGCATCACCGAGGTGCGTGATCCCGAGGGGCGTCCGCTGCACTACATCCACATCCTGCACGACGTGACCCGGCGCAAGGCGCAGGAACAGCGGATTCGGCATCAGGCCCTGCACGACCCGCTGACCGATCTGCCGAATCGTGCCGAACTGACCCGGCAGTTGCAGCAGGCGATTGAGCGTGCCACCGACGACGCTACCGCCCTGGCACTGCTGTTTCTGGACCTGGACCGTTTCAAGGAAGTAAACGATAGCCTGGGGCATGCGCAGGGTGATGAACTGCTCTGTCAGGTCGCGGAGCGCCTGAATGCCCTGTTGCGTCACGAGGACACGGTGGGTCGCCTGGGAGGGGACGAGTTCCTCGTCCTGCTGCAGGGGTTGCCGGCCCCCCGTTTCGCCGGCGAGGTGGCTGCCAAGATCATTGCGAGTCTGGGTAAGCCGTTCGAGCTCGACGGCCAGCAGGCGAACATCGGGGTCTCGGTCGGTATCGCCCTGTACCCAGGGGATGGCGGGGACGCCGAGACACTGATCCACCTGGCCGACATGGCGATGTACCGCGCGAAGGACGCGGGCCGCAACACCTGGAGCTTTTACAGCGACGGGGTCCCGGACGACCATCCGGGTTGATCGATGCCGTTGGCCTGCCCAGCCGCCCGGGGAGGGTGTCCCTCGGCCTCTCGTCCGCGTGCCATTCAGTGACGGTCGCCGGTGGCTTCCTCGGCCATCTGTTCGTAGCTGGTGTGGCGCACGTCCTTGCCCTTGACGAAGTAGACGACGTATTCGCAGATATTGCGTGCGCGATCGCCGATACGCTCCAGGGAGCGGGTGGCCCAGATGACGTCCATCAGGCGCGGTACGGAGTCCGGTGAGGCGGTCATCTGCTTCATCAGTTTCTGGGTGATGGTCTCGTACAGGCTG
>SKNJ01000038.1 GCA_007120575.1 Thioalkalivibrio sp. | reverse complement strand
CATGCCGGTGGCCGTCTCGACCTTGCGCGAGACCCCCATGAACGGGCACAGGCCCAGAAACTTCACCAGTACGAAGTTGTTCACGAGGATCGTACTGATGAGGATCAGGACGTATTCCACGTTATTTCCGAGTCGTCAGGTCAACAAAACAGTATCCGGGAGCGCTGGGGGCAGCTCAACCCCGCGTACGCCGCGGGATTCCGCCTCTGGCCATCTCCTGCACGGCCTTTCGTGCTCCCTTGCGAGCGATGCGACCGTCCGCGCGTGTCCCGGGCGCGAGGTTCGCCGGCAAGGCGGGCGACCACAGGGAGCTGGAAGGCCGCTTGATGAAAGGGTAGCCCCTTCAGCCGTCCCCCGGGATGAGCGAGGTCAACGAACGCACTGGATGCCCGTCCTCGCGGTCGGGATCGGGCGCCGGGCGTGCGGTGGGCAGCCAGGCCTGCCCGGCGGCATCGAGCTCCTCCGCGCGGGTCGACAGCACCAGCACCGCCTCTGGCGCGACGCCAACCTCTTCGGCCAGCCGCCGGTAGCTTCCGGCGTCACGACGCCCTCCAATCCGCGTGTCGAACAACCCGGCCAGCCGCTGCTCCACCTCCGGACGCGGACCGTGGCGCAGCCAGTCCCGCTGCACGGGTGCCGGTGTGGCGCCGAAGCTGTACAGCGCGACCCCGGCGTCATGCAGCCGCAGCAGGGCGTCCGCGGTGGCGTCGGTCAGGGTCGGGCGCAGCACGCCGGCCTCAAGAGCATCGGCCCAGATGAGGCCCTGCAGCTGGCGCACCGGTGTAATGTCCTGGCCGGCGCGGATCCAGGCCCGGATCTGTGCCAGCAGGCCGTCCGCGTCCAGTTCGCGTCCCGTATAGGCCAGGATGTCCGACAGGGTGCGCTGGACTGCGGTGGCTTCGGCATGCCGGTCCAGAAATTCCGGCAGGGCGTCGAGGGCGTGCGGTTCGAGGGTGTCGCGCAGGATGCTGGACGGGGCCAGGATCCCCTCGAAGGCCAGGATCACGACCTGAGGGGTGGGCAGCGGGGCGGGCTCGGTCATAGCTGGCGTGCGAGGGATTCGCACTCGAACATGAACTCGAATGCCTCGGTGCGTTGCATGGCAAGCTCCACCGTCTCGCCCCAGGTGTAGAGGCCGTGCCCGCGAATCAGGTAGCCGGCCAGATCCGGGGTCTGCTGCATCGTGGCGTTGACGCGGGCGGCCAGTTGCTGCATATCCCGCTCGTTGGGGAATACCGGGATCTCGATCCCGTCACCGGGGTGGTCGCAGCCCGGCAACTCGCGCAACACCTCGTAGTCGCGCAGGTGCAGCCCCGCGGGCGACTGTCGCGACAGCACGGTGGCATGGACGCTGTGGGTATGCAGCACCGCGCCCAGCTTCGGATCGTGGCGATACATAATGATGTGCAGGAAGGTCTCGGGCCCGGGGTCGGCGGGCCCCGCGATCAGGTGCCCTTCCAGATCCACCACAATAAAATCGTGCCGGTCGAGCATGTGCTTGCTGCGGCCGGGGGCAGTAATGACGATGTGCTGGTCGTCGAGGCGCGCCGAGAAGTGCCCGGTACGCGCGGGCAGCCAGCCGTGTGCGGCCAGTTCATGTCCGGCGTCGGCGAGCAGGCGCACTTGCGCTTTGAATTCGGGGCTTTGTTCCATGCGTCCGGGTGTCGACAAAAGAGCGGCAGCTTACGCGAGCGCCGGGTGCAAATCCATGACCCGCAGGGTGTTCGGCATTACTTGACGCGCATGCCGGGGCGGGCACCGTCATCCGGGTTCAGGATGTAGAGTTCCGAACCCCCGGGTCCGGCGGCCAGCACCATACCCTCGGAGACGCCAAAGCGCATCTTGCGCGGGGCCAGGTTGGCCACCATCACGGTATGCCGGTCGATCAGGTCCTCCGGCGCGTAGGCGGACTTGATGCCGGCGAATACCTGGCGCGTCTCGTTGCCGATGTCCAGGGTCAGCTTCAGCAGCTTGTCCGCGCCCTCGACGTGTTCGGCGTTGGCAATGCGTGCAATGCGCAGGTCGACCCGAGCGAAGGTGTCGAAGTCGATGGTCTCGGCGATCGGCTCCACGTTCGCCTCCGGGGCGGCACTGTCGGGGGAAGCGGATGCCTCGGTGGCGGCCAGGGTGGCCTTCGAGGCCTCCAGCAGTTTGGCGATGGTCTCCGGCTCGATGCGGGTCATCAGCGGCTTGAACTTCTGAATGCGACGCCCGACCAGCGGCGCGCGGCTGGCCCAGTGGGTATCCTCGAGGTTCAGGAACGCGGCGGCGTCGGCGGCCAGTTGTGGCAGCACCGGCGCGAGATAGACGATCAGGATGCGGAACAGGTCCAGCCCCTGGGTGTTGATCGCCTGGACCTCGGCCTCGCGGCCCTCCTGTTTCGCCAGGACCCAGGGCTGGGCCTCGTCGATGTACTGGTTGGCCTGGTCGGCCAGCGCCATGATGCGGCGCATCGCCTGAGCGAATTCACGCTTCTCGAAAGCCTCGGCGATCGCCTCGCCCTCGGCGACGAAGGCCTCGTGCAGGTCCGGGCGCGGGAGTTCGGCGGCCAGTTCGCCGTTAAAACGCTTGTTGATGAAACCGGCGCAACGGCTGGCGATGTTGACCACCTTGCCGACCAGGTCCGAGTTGACGCGCTGCACGAAGTCTTCGAAGTTCAGATCCAGGTCGTCCACCCCGTCGCCCAGCTTGGCGGCCAGGTAGTAGCGCAGGGATTCCGGGTTCAGGTGGTCCAGGTAGTCGCGGGCGCGGAT
>SKNJ01000282.1 GCA_007120575.1 Thioalkalivibrio sp. | reverse complement strand
TGATGGCCCTCCAGGTTATAGGGCTCGGCGATGTGCTGGATCAGCTTTTCGGCGATGCGATCCACGTCATAGTGATCACGCACCTCACCGAGGATCACCGTAAACTCATCCCCGGAGAGGCGCGCCACGGTATCGTTGCGGCGCACGATATTCTGCAGCCGACCGGCCACTTCATAGAGCAGCATGTCACCCACGGCGTGGCCCAGGGTGTCGTTGACCCACTTGAAGCGATCCAGATCGACAAACAACAGCGCCATCCGCTGGCCACCCCGCTTGGCCGACTCCATCGTCTGGAGTAGACGATCCTTGAACAGGTTGCGATTGGGCAGGTGGGTTAGGCTGTCGTAGTTGGCCTGTAACCAGATCTTCTCCTCGTCCTGCTTGCGCTTGGTGATGTCGCTGAAGATCGCCATGTACTGCTGCACCTGACCCTGTGCATCGCGGATAGCGACGATCGAGAGCCACTCAGGAAAAAGCTCGCCGTTCTTGCGCCGGTTCCAGATCTCCCCCTGCCAGCGCCCCACCCGCTGTAGGCTGCGCCACATCTCGCGGTAAAAGGCGGCGCTGTTGCGTCCGGAGCTGAGCAGGTTAGGGTTTTGCCCGATCACCTCTTCTGCGCTGTAGCCGGTGATCTGGCAAAAGGCCGGATTGACGCGGATGATGCGATTTTGCGCATCGGTAACGGTGATCGCCTCAGAGGTAGTATTGAAGAAGGTCTCGGCAATGCGCAACTCCTGCTCGGCCTGTACCCGCTCACTAATGTCATGCACGATGGAATAGAGCACCGTTCTGCCGTCCACCTCCAGCGGGCCGGAGTGAACCTCTACATCGCGGATCTGACCGTTGGCCAAGCGATGGCGAAAGTGAAAGCAGTCGCGCTCCAACTCGCGGGCACGGGCCATTTCGTTGGCGATCTGATCCGCGCTGAGGGTGTTGATCGCGCTGATATTCATCTGTAGAAGCTGCTCGCGGGTGTAACCGTAAAAGCGCTCGGCGGCGCGGTTGGCATCGACAATCCGCCCATCGGCGGGATCGATCAACATCTCCACGGCGCGGTTGGCCGCAAACATCTGGCTGTAAAACAGCTCCCCCTCACTGGCGGAGGGGTTGTTTGAATCAGTACCCACAAAAAAGCCTCAATTAACCACAGCCAGCAATGGCCGAACCACATTCCCTTGCCAATTTACCTTATAATACAAATGGATATCTTCCCGTTTATAGGGCCGCATTCTAATTGAAGTTTGCATGTATTGCCCACACTTCAAGGCCTCCCGATAAGCTCAGTCTAGTCCAGGATCACCATGAACGATAATACCCACTACCAGCGCATTGGCAGCGAAGCAGGCATCCGTGCGCTGGTCGAACGCTTCTATGAACTGATGGATACCCTGCCCGAAACCCAAACCATTCGGCAGATGCATGCCAAGGATCTGCGCATCTCCCAAGAGAAGCTATTTATGTTTCTTAGCGGCTGGCTGGGCGGCCCCCAGCTCTATACAGAGAAATACGGCCACCCGCGCCTGCGCCAACGCCACCTGCCCTTTGCCATCGATAGCTCGGCACGGGATCAGTGGATGCAGTGCATGGTGCAGGCGATGAAAGACGTAGGGATCGAGCCGGAACTGAGAAAGGAGCTGGAAGCGGCCTTCTTCAAAACCGCCGACTTCATGCGCAACAAGGCGGACTGATAGGCTTTCACCGCCGAGTACGCAGAGAGCGCAGAGGTTTTTGATTGGACTACGCTGAGCTTGGATGTAGGCATCATTTGCCAATTATCAGCACACCTGGCCAAACTTAAGTGGGCACCTGAGCTACTGTGCCTGCATAGGATCTTTTCTCTGCGAACTCGGCGCTCTCTGCGTTGAGGTCTTATTAACCCAGCCAGGCCTTCAGGTCGTTGCCGAAGTCTTCCAGTTCGGAGAGGATGAAGGCCTTGCGCTCGTCCAGGCTTTCCTCGGCGCGAATGCGTTCGATCTCGGCGAAGTAGGCGGCGAAGTTGCGGTGTTCGTGCTCCCCCTCGACTACCCGGTGGCGACAGTGTTCCAGCCACTGGGCCTGCTCCTCGGCGCTGAGGGTTTCGGGATAGTTGCGTGCCCGAAAGCGAAACAGCATCTCCGGTAGGCGTTTGTCGTTAAAATGCCAGCTGCGCTGGGCCAGCTCCGCCGGTTCGCACTGGTGGAGCTGCGCCATCAGCCGCTTGTCGCTGTCGTTGAAAAAACCGCCGCCGTAGATCTGCAGATCCGGGTCGGGGAGGGTCTCGAAAGGTTGTGGGGCGAAGACCTCGGCCAGCTTGTCCTTGAGCTGGCGGCGCGCCGCCAGCAGCGCCTGGCGGTTTTGGTTGCAGCGCATGATGTCGATCTGCAAGCGCTTGGCAGAGCCACCATCCAGGGTGGAGGAGGGGGCGATCACCGGGCATTTGTTGATCAACACCTGCTTGAGCGCCGGGCGCTCCACCCCCTCGGGCAGCTCTGCCGCCGGGGTATAGAGCCGCTCGCGCAGCTTCTTGGCGCTCAGCTCCAGCAGGATCTTCGGATCCTGCATCAGATCGAAGACGATCACGCTGTTCTTGTTGACCGGATGCATCGCCAACGGTGCCACCATGCGGGTATTACCATGGTCGCTGCCATACATGCCCGAGGTGTGCAGCAGTGGACTCATCTCTTTGATGTCGAGGTACTTGCTCACCTCCTGCTTGCGGCGCAGCTTGTAGCAGAATTCGTAAAGCTTGGGCTGTTTTTCCTTGATCAGCCGCGCCAGGGCGATC
>SKNJ01000258.1 GCA_007120575.1 Thioalkalivibrio sp. | reverse complement strand
CCCCCTCTGGAAGTGCACTGCCTGCCGGTCTTCGCGGATGCCGAGCCGATGGTGCCCGCCCGGTCGGTGCTGACGCTGCGTTTTGGCGGCGAGTCCGGGGTGTGCCGACGCGCTGACGGTCTGGATATACGTGTCGGACTGGACCCGCTGGCGGGGACCGATGCGGTGGAGTACTGGACGACCAGTGAGGCGGTGGAGACCGGCGTGCGCGGGGATCTGGTGTATGCGTGCGGCGAGTCGTTCCTGCTCGGGTGCTGGTTCCAGGCGCACGCCCCGGAGGATGACCCGGACGCGGCCACCGAGGCCGCCTATCGCGAGATCCTGGCGGCCTGCGAGGCCCTGGGGTTTGGCTACCTGACACGGGTGTGGAACTACCTGCCGGCGATCAATGCGGCGCGGGCCGGGCAGGAGCGCTACCGTTCGTTCTGTACCGGCCGCGCGCGGGTGTTCGAGGCGCTGCCAGCCTACGAGAACATCCTGCCGGCGGCCACCGCGATCGGGACGCATGGTGACGGGTTGCTGGTGTATTTCGTTGCCACGGGTCGTCCGCCGGAACGGGTCGAGAATCCGCGTCAGGTGAGCGCGTTCCGTTACCCACGCCAGTATGGTCCGCGCAGTCCGTCGTTTGCGCGCGCCAGCCTGTGGTTTGCGCGGCCGGACAGTGCGCAGCTGTTCATCTCCGGGACCGCCAGTATCGTGGGCCACGAGAGCCGGCACCCGGGGAATCTGGAGGCACAGATCGACGAGAGCCTGCGCAATGTCGGGACGGTCCTTGGCGAGGCCGCCGCGCACCATCCGATCGCGCCCGGCGAACCCGCAGATCTGGCGTTGCTGAAGGTGTATCTGCGGCATCCGAAGGACGCGCCGCGCGCCGCGCGGCATCTACGCGAACGCGTGGGCGAGCGGGTTGCGGTTATGATCCTGCATGGCGATATCTGCCGTGCGGAATTGCTGGTCGAGATCGAGGGCCATTACGCGCCCGGCCACGGCGCGCGGGGCGAATAGCGCGACGCGGTGCCGACCCGGCTCGATGCCGCGGGGTGCGGTCAAGCGGTCGGTTGGGAACAGGGACGCCCGGGCGTGGGCCGGGGTGATCGATGACGGGTCGCGGGATTGCCGCCACCCCGGGAAAGGAAAACGAGCATGCAACAGCCGGCCAACAAGCCGCATCCGGTCCTGAAGGACTATTACGGAGAGGAGTCCGACAAGCGCGCCTTTGTCGACGACCTGTTCGATCGCACCGCACCCTATTACGACCGCATTCTGCGTTTCGGTTTCCTCGGGACCGGGCAGGCGTATCGCCGCCATGCGCTGACGCTCTCCGGGTTGGCGCCGGGGATGGAGGTGCTCGATGTTGCGACCGGGACCGGGCCGGTGGCCGAGGAGGTGCGCAAGATCGTCGGTGACGAGCGCATTACCTGCGTGGACCCGAGCCGCGGCATGATCGACGTGGCGCGCGGGAAGTTTGGCGCGCGCTTCGTGCAGGGGCTGGGCGAGCAACTGCCGCTGGCGAGCGAGCAGTTCGACCGGGTGTACATGGGCTACGGGCTGCGCCACGTGCGCGATTTGAGCGAGTTGTTCGGCGAATATTTCCGCGTCCTCAAGCCCGGCGGGCGCTGCATGATCCTGGAAGTCTCGCGTCCCCGCACCCGGCGCCAGCTCGCGGTGGCGCGGTTCTACTTCCGGGACTTCATCCCGTTCCTGAGCCGGTTGCTGACGCGGGACCCTGACGGGCATACGCTGATGCGCTACTTCTGGGAGACCATCGACCAGTGTGTGCCGCCCGAGGACATTATTCAGGCCCTGGAGGGCGTGGGTTTCGAGGACGTCCAGCGCAACGTGCAACTGGGCGTGTTCAGCGCCTATCTGGCGACCCGGCCCGCCGAGGGCTGAACGCCCGCGATGGGGCGCCTGAAGGTGAAGGTGACGCCCGGGAGCCGGCAGACTCGGGTGACCGGCTGGATGGAAGACTGCCTGAAGGTGCAGGTACAGGCGCCCCCCGAGAAGGGCAAGGCCAACCAGGCGGTGGCGGCGCTGCTGGCACGCGAGCTGGGCTGTGCCCGCGCAGACGTGCGGGTGGCGGCGGGGGAGACCGCGCGGCTGAAAACCGTGGAGGTGAGTGGCTGGTCCGACGCGGCATTGCGCGACGCGATCGGGCGGTCGTGATCCGGCCCGGGCGCTCCTGCGGGCCAGGGCGTGTTTTCGTCGCCGCCCCGGCGAGCGTAGTGTGGCGGTCCCGCAGGCGGAGAGGGGTTGTCCATGAAGTCTGAACGACCGAAAAGGAATACTGCATGAATCGCCTGACCATGACGCGACCGGATGACTGGCACTTGCACCTGCGTGACGGTGATGTACTGGCGTCGGTACTGCCCGATACCGCGCGCCGCTTCCGGCGCGCGATCATCATGCCCAACCTGAAGCCTCCGGTGACCACGGTGGAGGCGGCGACGGAATATCGTGACCGCATCCTGGCCGCGCTCCCGGACGGGGCGGATTTCGAACCGCTGATGACCCTGTACCTGACCGAGGCGAGTACCCCCGGACTGATCGAGGCGGCGAAGGACAGCGGGCTGATCCACGGGGTCAAGCTGTATCCCGCCGGGGCGACCACCAACGCCGCGAGCGGGGTGGTCGACATCCGGCGCTGCTACCCGGTGTTCGAGGCAATGCAGCGGGTCGGGCTGCCGTTGCTGGTGCACGGCGAGGTCACGGACCCCGAGGTGGACATCTTCGATCGCGAGGCGGTGTTCATCGAACGCCACCTGG
>SKNJ01000287.1 GCA_007120575.1 Thioalkalivibrio sp. | reverse complement strand
TCGGTTTCGATCACGGTCTCGGGCGCGTCGAAGGCGAGCGCGGGGCCGGCGGCGAACAGACTGCCCAGAGCCAGCCCGACGGCCAGCGCGGGTCCGCGCAGGGGATGATGCGGCAGGGATGAACGATGCATGCTGTGGTCCTCGTTGACTGTTGGTGAATGAGGGAAGGCAAGGCAGTGCTGCGGCCCGCCCGAGCCGGACGCCGCACAGGGTACCTTTTTGGACCGGCAAATGACCGAAGGAATTCCCGGCGGCAGGGGGTTCCGTGGCCGGTTTTGCACGGTGTCAGAACAGGTCGCGTTCGCTGTAGGTATCCGGAATGGTGAACAGTTCGGCCCCCAGGGGGTCGGTGGAGACTGCCTTGAGCCGGGTGGTGGTGCCCCCATGCTCGCGTACTTCCAGGGGGACGCCGTCCACCTTCGGGAGCAGCGAGCCACCCATTTCCGCGGCCATCGGGCCGCCGGCCTCCAGGGCCCGCAGCGACAGGTCATGGAGGCGGTCCATCAGGCGATCGAGGGTGTGGAAGTCCGCATCGGGAATACCCAGGGTTGCGGCATCGGTAATGCACACGGTGCTTTGTGGCCGGTTGTCGATCAGGATCTCGAGTTCGCGGCAGGTATATTCGCCCAGATCGCGTTCGGGGTCGGTGGTACGGGTGGTGATCTCCGCCTCGAAGCCTTCCGGGCCCAGACCGAGTTGTTCGCGCAATTGTTCGCGCACCTCGGGCGGGAGCTGTTCCATCTGGCGTCGGATCTCGCCGGCCATGTCGGTCATGGTCTGCAGGTATGCGTCCATGCGTTCCGCGGTTAGCGGCAGGTAGGTCTGGTCACCGTCGTCCACCACGGTCAGGGTCCGGTCGGTGGCGTCGAACAGCATGTAGCCGGTGGTGCCGCTGACGGACTCGGTCAGGTCCATGCGCACGACTTCCCCACGCACCAGGATCTGGCTCTGGTGACCGTCGTCGTCGACGTACTGCAGCAGGGTATCGGCGTGGGCGGCGGTGCCCGCCGTCAGCAGCATGACCAGGGCCGTGACGAGCAGGTGGTGGGATGGGCGCTGGGCGAGCATCATCGAGGGTCTCCGGCGGGGTTCGGGTTTCCGGCAGGCTGTGCCGGGCTCACCACGAGACATCGCGGCGTGTGCGGTGGTTCCCGAGTATGGCGGTCCGCTTCAGGTCGCGGGCGAGGGCTCCAGTAACTGGCGCGCCAGGCTGTCGGTGTCCAGCGGCTGGTTCGGGGCGACCTCCACCACGCCTTCGTCCGGGCCGGGCCATTCCTGCAGCGGGCGTTGTTGCTGCATGACTTCGATATCCGCGTCCGAGGCATCGGTTCCGGCCGCACTGCGCGTTTCCAGGCGCTTGCGCAGGGTGTCCTCGTCAGCCCGACAGGCCACCACCGCAAAGCCGGCACCCAGGCGTTCGGCCAGCCCCTGAAACGGCGCGCGCCGGGCACGGTCCAGGAAGGTGGCATCGACGACCACGGAAAAGCCCAGTTCGAGCAGGTGTTCGGCGCGCCGTTTCAGGTGTTCGTAGACCTCTGCGCGCGCATCGTCGTGGTACGACACGGTATCCGCGAGGCGCTTGCGTTCCACATCGGAGCGCAGACGCAGCGCGCCGAGGGCTTCGATGATCTGGGTGCTGACCACGGTCTTGCCGCTGCCCGAGACCCCGTGCATCAGTATCAGGCGCGGGCGACTCTGTCCGGTCAGGCGCTCGGCCAGTGCCAGGTAGCGACTCATCTCCGCGCGGTGGGCCCCCTGCTCATCGGACGGAAGGTCGGTCTCTGCGGCATGGATGCCCTGGACCTTGGCGCGGATCAGCGCGCGGTAGACTTGATAAAGCGGCAGCAGGGCCAGGCCCGCGAAGTCCTCGCGGCCATCCAGGTACGCATCCAGCAGGCGCCATGCGTGGCTGCGGGCCTGGCGCGCGAGCAGATCCATGGTGGTAAAGGCGATCTCGGACACCACGTCGATCCAGCGCAGCGCCGGGTCGAACTCGATGGCGTCGAATGCGGCCAGCTGTTCGCGCCCGTCGGCATCCGGGACGTAGACGATGTTGCCCAGGTGCAGGTCACCGTGGCCATGGCGCACAAAGCCCTGGTCGTGGCGGGCCTGCAGCTGGGGGCGCAGACGCTCGATTTCGGCCCGGGTCCAGGCTTCCAGCCGCTCCAGACGCGCGCGTTCGGCGGCACCGTCGACCGCGCCCGCCAGGGCCTCGAAGTTGTCCAGCATCGGCGTGGTCGCGGCCTCCACCGTGCCGTACTCGGAATCGGGACTGGCGCGTTCGGTGCGTTCGTGGAACGCGGCGATGTAGTGACCCAGGTCCTCCATCGCCGCGGTGGAAAGCTCGCCATTCTTCAACAGGTGATCGAGCTGGCGTTCGCGATCGAACCGGCGCATGCGCACCGCGACATCGAGGATCGGGCCGTCGCCGTTGATGACCGGGGCCTCCGGGGTGCCATTCAGGGTCACCACGTCGAGATAGATCTGTGGCGCCAGGCGGCGGTTGATTTCGACCTCGGCGTCGCAGTAGTGGCGGCGGGCTTCCAGCGTGGAGAAATCGAGGAAACCCAGTGCCAGCGGCTTCTTGAACTTGTAGGCATGGTCGCCGGCCAGGATCACGGTGGAGATGTGGGTTTCGATCCGCCGGATACGGGCGTTCTCCGGTAGCGGATCGGGGAAGCCCCTGGTCGCGATCAACTGTTCGAGTTGGGCGTGGTGCTGCTCGATATCGGTCATCATGCCTCCAGCCGCGGGCGGGATTCCCGGGGTGCGTTTTGCCGAC
>SKNJ01000003.1 GCA_007120575.1 Thioalkalivibrio sp. | reverse complement strand
CTGAGCCGGCGCGCCGGCGAGACACAGGCCCAGGTAGAGCGCCAGGAGGTCGACCTGGCAAACCTGGCGGAACTCAACGCGCACATCATTGCGCGCATGAGTGCCGGGGTGGTCGCGGTGGATCCGAACGGCTATGTCCGCTCCATCAACGAGGCCGCCCGCCGTCTGCTGCCGCCGCGGCCCGGTCGCCACCTTTCGTCGATCTCGCCGCGCCTGGCGCGGGTGGTGCACGACTGGCGGCAATCCGACCGCCGCCCGGCGACCGAGGAACTGGCCGGCGACCGTGACCAGGCCGCGCTGCAGATCCGGCTCGCGCCGCTCGGGGACCGAGGCGACCAGGGCACCCTGTTGATCCTGGAAGACGCGGCCGAATTGCAGCGCCAGGCCCAGGCGACCAAGCTGCAAGCATTGGGGCGCCTGACCGCCAGCATCGCGCACGAAATCCGCAACCCGCTCGGGGCGATCAGCCACAGCGCACAGCTACTCGCAGAATCCCCACAGCTGAATCGGCACGATCAACGCCTGCTGACCATCATCAACAACCAGAGCAAGCGGGTGAACGACCTGATCTCCAACGTGTTGAGCCTGTCGCGCCGCGACGCCGGCCAGCGCGAGCGGCTGAACCTGCAGGAGTTCCTGGACCGCTTCGCCGACGAGTTCTGCGGCGCACTCCAGATCCCGCGAGTCGCGGTGCACGCGAAGGTCGAGCCGCACGATTCCGAGGTCCTGTTCGATCCCTCGCAACTGAGCCAGGTGCTGTGGAACCTGTGCACCAACGCGCGCGTCCACGGCGGCCACGACCAGCCGGGCAGTCCGCCGATCGTACTGCGCGGCGGGGCCGGCCAGGTGGCGCGGGTGGTCAGCCTCGACGTGCTGGATGCCGGTCCGGGCATCAGTCCGGAACGCGAACAGGATTTGTTCGAGCCGTTCGTGTCCGGACGCAGCGGCGGGTCCGGGCTTGGCCTGTACATCTCGCGCATGCTGTGCGAAAACAACGGGGCCACACTGGAATACCAGCGAACACCGACCGGGGGTTGCTTCCGCATCCTGTTCGCCCCCACGGACACCATCCATCCGGGCCAGGAAACGCGCGCATGAGCATCCGCCACGTGCTGGTCGTCGACGACGAACCCGACATCTGCGAACTGCTCGAGATCACGCTGTCCCGCATGGGGCTCGAGACCACCACTACCATGGCGCTGGAGCCGGCCCGCGAGCAACTGGCACAACAGAATTTCGACCTGTGCCTGACCGACATGCGCCTGCCGGACGGCGATGGCCTCGACCTGGTCCGGCATATCCAGCAGCACCACCCCTGCCTTCCGGTCGCGGTGATCACCGCCCACGGCAGCGTCGATACCGCGGTCCAGGCGCTGAAGCTCGGGGCGTTCGACTTTGTCAGCAAGCCGGTCGACCTCAAACAATTGCGCGAACTGATCGACACCGCCCTGCGCCTGACGCCGGACCCCGGGACCTCGGAAAGCCGCGTCGGGCCCGACCTCGCCGACGCAGACGACGGCAGCCCGCTGCTCGGGCAGTCCGCTGCGATGCGGCGCCTGCGCGACACCATCCACAAGCTGGCGCGCAGTCAGGCGCCGGTGTTCATCTCCGGCGAGTCCGGCTCCGGCAAGGAACTGGTGGCGCGCGAGATCCACCGTCTGGGCCCCCGTTCCGGGCGTGCGTTCGTCCCCGTCAACTGCGGGGCGATCCCCACGGAGCTGATGGAGAGCGAGTTCTTTGGACACCGCAAGGGGGCATTCACCGGCGCCACCCAGGACCGCACCGGACTGTTCCAGGCCGCGGAGGGTGGCACCCTGTTCCTGGACGAGGTCGCGGACCTGCCGCTGCCGATGCAGGTCAAGCTGCTGCGCGCGATCCAGGAGCGCGCGATCAAGCCGGTCGGTGGCACCGATGAGCTCCCGGTGGACGTGCGCATCCTGTCCGCTACCCACCACGATCTGGACAAGGCCTTGCAGGAGGGCCGCTTTCGCCAGGACCTGTACTACCGCCTGAATGTGATCGAGTTGCGCGTCCCGCCGCTGCGCGAACGCCGCGAGGACATCCCGCAGCTGAGCGAACACATCCTGCGGGAGATCGGCGCACAATGGGGCATCGCCCCCCCGGAGCTGGCACCGGATGCCCTGGAGACTTTGCGCGGCCACCCGTTCCCCGGCAACGTGCGCGAGCTGGAAAACATCCTGGAACGCGCCGCCACCCTCAGCGACGGGCCACGCATCCACGCCGATACCATCGATCTTCCCGCCAACCGGGCAAGCGCCAGATCAATGGATCCGGCCGACGAAGCGGACATCGAAGCCAATGCAGATACCGGTGGCCGCAGCCCATCCGGCAGCCGCGACGTCGCGCTTGACGCACAACTGGCCGACCAGGAACGCCAAGCCATCGCCACCGCCCTGCGACAGACCGGCGGCAATCGCACCGCGGCCGCGCGGCTGCTCGGTCTCAGCTTCCGGCAACTGCGCTATCGCCTCAAAAAACTCGGCCTCGACCAGGAAACGCAATAGGCCAGCCGCTTTACACTACCTCCGTCATCGCGAGGAGCGCAGCCCCCCGTCATCGCGAGGAGCGCAGCGACGTGGCGATCTCCGGGAGCGGCCCCGACGCTGGCCAGGACGAACGTCGGGGTTTCGTCCGGAGGTTGCCGCGGCCCCTGCGGGGCCTCGCAATGACGGGGGCAGGGAAAAGCACCGTCATCGCGAGGAGCGCAGCGACGTGGCGATCTCCGGGGGCGGCCCCGACGCTGGCCAGGACGAACGTCGGGGGTT
>SKNJ01000085.1 GCA_007120575.1 Thioalkalivibrio sp. | reverse complement strand
GCCGCACAGGGGATTTTCCGAAGGAGTGCCGTATTGGGCGATACGGCCGACTGAGGAAAATTCCCTGTGTGGCCAAGAGACCAGCGAGGGCGCGTGCAATTCATGAAATATCCGGGCTAGGTCGGCCGGAAGGCCCGGCCCTGCCAGCCCCGCCCCGCCAGCAAGGGGACGGGGCTTTTTTCAGTGCCCCGGCCGGTCGTGGCCTCAGCCCGCGCCGTTGTCCAGCGCATCCAGGCGACGCTGCAGTTCCAGTGCACGCAGGCGATACCCGCGTGCGGCCTCGAAGTCCGGATCGATCTCCAGGGCCCGTTCCCACAGCTCGATTGCAGTGGCCAGGTCCTGGTTGCGATAGCGCACGATCGCCTGGGAATGCAGATCCTCCTTCAGTTCCACGCGCAGCCCGGCATGGTGATGGTGTGCGGATGCCCGCTCCGGATCGGTCTCCATAGCACGTTCCATCGCAGCCAGTGCCGCATCCAGTTCCCCGGCCTCGCGATACCGCAGGCCCTGTTGCTCCCAGTAGCCGGCCTCCACCCGGCGTGCCAGCGGCGACAGCCAGTCATCCCATGCCCCGTCGGCTGGCGCGATCTCGCGCGCATGCGCCACAGTAGAGCGTGCGGGCTCGAACCGCCCGGCGGCCAGATTCTCCTCAATGGTTCGGCGCAGGACATCCGCATCCATGGCTGCGCTGCCCGACTGCGGATCCGCCTCCGGGGCTTCCATCCCGGCGCGCACCCCGGCGGAGCTGGGGATGCGCAGTTCCTGCCCGACCAGCAGCCGGGCAGGCCGCTCGAGGTTGTTGTACCGGGCGAGCATCAGAAAACGGTGGGAATCGCCGAGATACCGGCCGGCGAGCTGGGCCAGGGTCTCGCCGGGCTGTACCGTATGGGTGGTATACGCTGTTCCCAGCACCGCCTCGGGGTCGGCGTCCAGCTGCTGGCGCAGGTTCAGTGCGGAGGGGTCAGCGGGATGTTCGATCAGATACCGCTCCAGCGCAGCTTCGCCGCGCTCCATCTGACCGTCCTGCAGCAGGTCAACGATCGCATCAATCGCCAGCAAGGGCGCCTCGGTGTCTGCTGGTGGATCCGGGGGACGCGGTGGCGTGCTGTGCGTTTCCGCGGCGGCCGTGTCTTCGCCTTCCATCAGCGCACGCAAATCGGCACAGCCGCTCAGCGCGCCGCTGCCCAGGGCCAGCGCGAACACGACCAGCCATCCTGTGCCGGGTAACGGGAAATGATTCATAGCGCCATGATACCGGCTGGCTGCGCTTCGGGTGAACGCCTCACAGCGGCCAGAACAGAATGGTCAGCGCGGCGAGCAGCAGAAGCCCGGCAGCAAGCAACGGATGGATCGTGGCGCGCAGCGCCTGCTGCCAGTGCCTTCGGTCCGGTGCATGCACTCGACACGCCGCCGCCGCCACATTGTCACCCCGGGCCCCGCCGCGCCGTGCAGCCTCGTTTACCCAGGCTTCCAGCCCGGCCTGCAGGTTCCCGGACTCCAGCAAGGCATGCATCTCGGCGGGCGAGATCTGCTCCCAGAACCCGTCCGAACACAGCAGAAAGCGCGAACCCGCCCCCAGCGCAGCCCGCCCGAAATCGACGCGGATCGAATCGACCACACCGAGGGCCTGGAGCAGCTGGTTCTGGGCCGGGTGGTGGCCCATCTCGGCCTCGCTGATCTGCCCGGCCTCCAGCAACTCCTGAACCCGGGTATGGTCGCGGGTACGGGAAACCGGTTTCGGGCCTTCGAAATGGTACAAGCGGCTGTCCCCGCAATGTGCCCAGTGCGCCTCGCGGCCATCGACATACAGCGCGACCAGAGTGGTTCCGGGGCGCGCCTCGGGTGGACGGTCCTCGGCGCACAGTGCCTCATGGGTGTCCCGGAAGATCTGGTCGAGGAAGGCGGCAGGATCCGACGGGCGGCCATCGCAGGCCTGCCACAGGCGGCCCGCGGTTGCCATCGCGGTGCCGGAGGCGCGGGCGCCGTCGGCATGACCGCCCATTCCGTCGGCCACCAGCAGCAGGTGGCGAGTGTCGTCCGGCGAGGCAAACACGGCCACCGCGTCCTGCTGTTCGGCGCGGCCGCCAACATCCCTGGCGTATCCGGTTTCCATGTGCCCCCGGTCGCGGTGGTCCTGTGAGCCCATGATGACGGACTTGACCGCCGGGCGCACCTGGTTGTGGTTGGCAGTGGCGGCTTCGGCGCGCCGCCTGCACCGATGGTGGCTGGCCCTGGTTCGTCCTCGGGCGTTTACGGTGGCTCCGCCCCGGCCACCTGCCAGGCGCTCGCGAGTGAGCGCTCGGCAGTATGTGGACCAAAGGCACCGTAAACTCGAAGGCCGGATCCAGGATCAACCACCACCGGCACAGACCGTCGGAGCTGAGCCCGATGAATACCGGCCCCGGGGCCGGCCAACCCCTACCCCGTGGCGCCGATCCAGAACTCGATGGAACGGGCGAGAAACTCGTCCCAGGTCATGTAATGCGAACCATCGCAGGAAAAGGTCAGGCTGACCATGCCGTTGAACAGGTTCAGCGAAGCCGAACGCAGATAGATGGTCTCGTCGGCATATCGCAGGGCCTTCAGGCCCTGCAGCACACGCGCAACGTCGTCGCGCGGAATCAGCGCCTCGGGCGGATACGGCTCATGCGGGAACGCCAGGCACACATCCGGATCGCTCAGCGATTCATGCGTCAGGATGCGATAACGATACGGATCGTCGACCGTCCACACCGTGGCCCGCGTGCTGGAGAAGTGAAACACCCCCTGGAACACCCCGCGCTCGGTAAACAGCTCCTCCAGGATCGCCAGCGCGGTATCCATGTTCCGGTCCATCAGGCTCTCGGTGCGGCTTTGCAGGAACAGCGTGCCGCGGATCGACGGATCACCCTTGATCTGGCGCCACTCGGTCGGCTCCTCGTACAGAGCATCGGACGAGTCAGGCAGGTTGCGCAGATCGAAGTCCGCGCCCAGAAAGCCCAGCGCGGTACCATCGGCATCACGCACCAGTTGCAGCGCGGTCAACGAAGGCCGGCGCCCCAGCAAGGAGATATAGGCCTCCGACAGCAGGAAACCGTCCGCCGGCACGACCTCCTTCATGTAGGGGCGCTGCGAACGATCACGCCCGAAATGCTCCGGCAACACCCCGCTGCGCGATATATTGTCGCTAAGCTGGACCCCTTCGGTATTCAGGGCGTAGACGAAGGTCGCCTCCGACAGGTGCCGGATCGCCTCTTCCAGGAGCGTGTCCAGGGCCTCGCGCTGCGGCCAGGCCGTGGGCAGCTTGGCGGCGATCTCGGCAAGTGGCTCGTGCAACCGCTTCTCGAGGTAGTCACGCTGGTAATGGATCGCCTTCTTCAACTCGCTCATCGACGCGTGGATCTCCTTCTCGCGCGGGCCGGGGGCAGATTATCGCCGTCCCGGAGTGGCAATTTCGTGACACGGGCGCACCGATCCCACGGGGCCGCCAGGGCGCAGCAGGATCCGTGCCGAACTAGCCCCGGCGCGACACGGACCCATCGGCACCTTCGTGCTGGAGCCTGCCGCACGGACAGGGCCCGTTGAGCAGTGCCTCCCCGGAAGGGGAAGGGTTCAGCGGTCGAGCGTGGACTCCAGGACCTCCCAGTGGACGTTCCCGTGCACCACCTCGTAGGCCAGCAGCATCTGCCCGTGGAGGGTATCGCCCTCGAAATGGGCAAGCACCCAGCGGTGGTTCAGGACATGCACCCCGTCGGGGCGGAACGCCAGCGCGTTGTCACCGGCCGGTTCGTGGGGAATTAACTCCGGGCGTCCCGCCAGGTCGTCGCGCAGGCGCTCGTGCGGACGTGCCATGCCGCGCCGCTGCAGGTCCTGGATATGAGCATTGGTCAGGCCCAGCTCGACCGGACGCGGCACCTCGTGCCGCGTATATTCCGACAACTGCATCTGTGCCTGCAGCAGGTCGCGGTTGGCGTCGGCCAGGTCCCGCTCCAGCCCGGCACCACGCGCGATATAGATCGCCAGCACGATCACGAAAAACAGCATGAAGCCCAGCCAGACCAGGCGCTCGCCGGTCTTCAGGCTGGAGGTATTCTGGGTCGGTTCGTCTGCCAAGGCTTGCTCCTCCGGCGGCGCGCTACGGGACACCCCGGCGCCGCGGTCCGGGTTCCATGAACACCCGCCACCTGTGGGTCCATGAGCCCTGGCGACGGTGGTCACGCATGATAACGCCTGAAAGCATGGCATGTCTGGAGACGCTCAATGTCCGTCAGCCCGCAGACAAAACCGACCAGCTCGCCTGGCGAAGGCGAATGGGTCAATCGTTTCGCGCGGTTGCCCGAGGCATTCTTCGAACGCCCGGCGCCCGCCCCATTCCCCGGGGCGCACTGCCTGGCGACCAGCCCGACGATGACCGCACGCCTGGGGCTGTCTCCCGAGGCCTTCCATGCCGACCCCTGGCTGGGGGCCTGCACCCGGGGCAGCGCGCTGGCCGGCACGGATCCGGTCGCCTCGGTGTATGCCGGGCACCAGTTCGGAGTGCTGGTGCCGCAGTTGGGGGACGGTCGCGCAAAGCTGCTGGGCGAACTGTGTACCCCAGCGGGCGAGCACTGGGAACTGCAGGTCAAGGGCGCGGGTCCGACCCGCTTCTCGCGTGGCGCCGACGGGCGGGCAGTATTGCGGTCCTCGATCCGTGAATACCTGGTATCCGAGGCGATGGCGGCGCTCGGCATCCCGACCACCCGCGCCGTGGCCCTGTTCGGGTCCAGCCTGCGGGTCATGCGCGAGCGCATCGAGCCTGGCGCCATCGTGCTGCGCGCCGCCCCCAGCTTCCTGCGCTTCGGCCATTTCGAATACTTTCACTACAACGGCTACAGCGGGCGGCTCGCGGAGCTGCTCGACTACGCGCTGGGACACGACTACCCGGAACTGCGCGAGGCCGAGGATCCGGTGGCCGCGCTGCTGGAGGCAGTGATCGCCCGGACCGCCCGGATGATCGCCGACTGGCAGGCAGTCGGCTTCTGCCACGGGGTCATGAACACCGACAACATGAGCCTGCTCGGACTGACCATCGACTACGGCCCGTTCGCGTTCATGGACGCCTACGACCCGGGCTACATCTGCAACCACACTGACCAGGGTGGGCGCTACGCCTTCGACCAGCAGCCGCAGATCGCGCAGTGGAACCTGATCCGGCTGGCCGAAACCCTGGTGTGCTCTTTTGCCGACCCCACCCGCGAAGCCGCGATCGAGCGGGCGCAGGACCTGCTGCAGCAATTCCTGCCGCAGTACGAACAGGCCTGGATGGCGCACATGCGCGCCAAGCTCGGACTGCGGGACACCCAACCCGACGATCGAGCACTGATCGACGAACTGCTGGCACGCATGGCGGCCGAGGGAGTCGACTACACCCGCTTCTTCCGACAGTTGCCGGAACTCGATGACCCGGCCACCCACGCCATGCTCGAGGCGGAGCTTGAGGAGGTCGAGGCCTGGCGGGCGTGGTGGACGCGCTACCAGGCACGCCGGGCGCAGGATACCCGGTCGGCAGAGACCCGAGAGGCCGCGATGCACGCCGTCAATCCGAAGTTCGTCCTGCGCAATCACCTGGCCCAGGAGGCAATCGATCAGGCCGAGGCCGGAGATGCCTCCGGGGTGCTGAAGTTGCAGGAGATCCTCGCACGCCCGTTCGACGAACAGCCGGAGCACGAACGCTACGCCGGGCTGCCGCCGGCCTGGGCCAGCGGCATCCAGCTCAGCTGCTCGTCCTGACCCCGGACCGGGCTGGCTCGCGAGCCGCCCCTCGTAACGAGGGGCACCGCGCACGTCAGCGTCAGCGCTGCATCGCAACCCCGTAAACTCGCGCACTGCCGGGTTCGCGCCGGCAGTGCCATGGTCTCGCCTACGGCGTCACCACCCACGCGGCCCCGTCGCCGCGCGGATCGGCCACCGCCTCCAGCCGGTCGGTGTCACGCTCCCACAGGATCGCGTGCATGTCGCCAAACGGCCGAATCTGCGGGAGCAGAGGGTGCCCACGCGTGACCAGACCGGCGCGCATGTCCGCGTCGAATGCCCCGGTCTCGAACTCCACCCGGTCGGGCAGATACTGGTGGTGATAGCGCGGCGCGGCTACCACCTCTTCCAGCTCCCGGCCCTCGACGATCCCCAGCACACCGTGCAAAACAATGGTGATGATGCGGCTGCCGCCCGGGGTGCCAAGAATCGCTACACGGTCACCGGTATCGACGAAAGTCGGGCTCATGCTCGACAAGGGACGCCGCTGCGGGGCGATCGCGTTGGCCTCGAAGCCCACCAGGCCATAGGCGTTGGGCTCGCCGGGCTTGGCCGAGAAATCATCCATCTCGTTGTTCAGCAGCACCCCGGTGCCGGGCACCACGTAGCCCGACCCGAAGGGATAGTTCAGCGTCAGCGTGGCCGCGACCCGGTTGCCCTCGGCATCGATCACCGAGAAGTGGGTAGTCTGCCGGCTCTCGGCCGGCAGCGGCCCCGGCCGCTCGGCTTGCGGCTCCACCGACAGCGGCAGATAGCGGCTGGGCGTGGCCTTGTCGGGGTGGATGGTGGCGCGCAAACCGGCCGCGTAGTCGCGCGACAGCAGGCGCTCCAGCGGCATGTCGACATGGTCCGGATCGCCCAGGTACTCGGCGCGATCGCGATAGGCGCGCCGCATTGCCTCGATGGTCAGGTGGGCGCGCAAATCGGGCGCCAGATCCTCAAGGTCGTAAAACGCCAGGATATTCAGGATCTGGCCAATGGCAACGCCACCGGAAGAGGGCGGCGAGGCCGTGACGATCTGGGCACCGCGATAGTCCAGCCGGACGGGGTCGCGCTCGACGACCGCGTACCCCGCCAGGTCGTCCAGGGTCCAGATACCGCCCGCCGCGCGCACGCCGGCGACCAGGCGCTCGGCCAGGTCACCGGTATAGAAACCGCTCCGGCCTTCGTCCGCGAGGCGCCGAAGGGTCACGGCGAGCTCCGGCTGACGCAGACTCGCGCCTTCGTCCGGCAGGCGACCCGCCTCAAGGTAAATGTCTCGTGCGTCAGCCCCGTCGCGCAGGGCCTGATGGCGAAAGCCCGCCATCTGCAGGTAGCGCCCGCTGACCCGCACGCCGTCCTCGGCCAGACGGATCGCCGGGGCCAGGCTGTCCGCCAGGGACAGGCGACCATACTCGCGCGCCAGGTGGTCCATGCCCGCCGGCATGCCGGGGATGCCCGCCGCGAGCACGCCATCCAGCGACAGCCCGTCGATCACCGCACCGGACTCGTCCAGGTACATGTCGCGATCGGCCGCCGCCGGGGCAGTCTCGCGGGCATCCAGCATCACGCTGCGGCCGGAGGCAGCCTCGTGCAGCAGGAAGAAGCCGCCGCCCCCGAGACCGGAGCCATAGGGCTCGGCCACGCCGAGCGCGGCGGTAATCGCAACTGCGGCATCAAAGGCATTCCCGCCCTCGCTCAGGACCATCTCGCCCGCCTCGGTGGCCGCCGGGTGCGCTGTGGCCACTGCGTGCTGCCCAGGTCCGGCCAGCGCCGGCGACGCCACCAGCCACAGGATGCCCAGGGCCGCCGCCGGCGACAGGAAGCGATGCCAGTCCATGCGCTGGCCTACTTCGCCGCCATCAGTGCTTCGTACTTGGCCATCAGCTGCTCCCGGGTCTCCACATGCTCGGAATCGTTCGGGATGCAGTCCACCGGGCACACCTCCCGGCACTGCGGCTCGTCGAAATGGCCGACACATTCGGTGCACAGGTTGGGGTCGATCTCGTAGATCTCGTCACCCGGATAGATGGCCTCGTTCGGGCACTCCGGTTCGCAGACATCACAGTTGATGCATTCGTCGGTGATCATCAGGGCCATGGGCCATTCCTCGCATTGGATCACTTGAAGGCCGGCGATGGCCGGAGAGCCGGGATTATCCTGGCTAGCCGGTATCGCCGATGTGCTCGGCGAGCACACGCGCCACGCCGGGGCTCACGAAGTTTGAGACGTCTCCACCCAGTCGGGCGATTTCCCGCACCAGACTGGAGGAGACAAAGCTGTATTCCTCCGCCGGCGTCAGGAACAGTGTTTCGACCTCCGGGGCAAGCTGCCGGTTCATCGCCGCGAGCTGGAACTCGTGCTCGAAATCGGACACCGCACGTAACCCGCGCAGGATGACGTTCGCGCCCTGGGCATGAACGAAATGGGCCAGCAGGACATCGAACCCCTGCACCTCCACGCCGGGGAAATCGCCCACCGCCTCCTCGGCCAGCGCCACGCGCGTCGCCAGCGGGAACGCCGGCCCCTTGTTCGGATTGGCGGCCACCGCGACCACCACGCGATCGAACAGCCGCGCGGCACGGCGCACGATATCCGTGTGGCCATGGGTGATCGGGTCGAAGGTGCCGGGGTAGATTGCGGTAACAGACATGGGCGAGAGGCCGGGCTGCGGAAACCGCCATTAGACCGCAAGCACCGCGACCAGACAAAATACGGACGGATATCGCCACTCCCGGCTGCACGCCGCGCCTGGCCTCGAAAAGCCTGGCGCACCAACGCGGGTGGGCGAATGCAACAGCGTCTCCCTGGGACGGCCCATCGACCGTGCCCCCCGATCAAGGATTTCCACATGCAAGAAGACGACTACCGTCCCCCGCTCGCCGACTACTGGGACCAGCTCGAGGCCCGCTACGGCGGGGGGTTCAACTTCCACCAGATCTCGCGCGACGAGCTGGCGCAACTGGTGGAACACCTGCGCCACGCAGTGCAGGAAGACCCGCAGGTCACGGACGTGGAAAAGCAGAACCTGGGCCTGGTGCTGAAACACGCGGAACAGACCCTGGAAAAGCGCGAGACCTGACGACTGCCGACCACGGCCCCTGCGGCGCACGCGCCTCGGTCGTCGCGCCACAGGGTGGCAAGGCGCGGCATTCCTCGCCGCCGTCGGGTGCATCCGCCACCGCGCCCAGGGTGCGCGTATACGTGCCCGGACCCGCCAGCGCGGCTGCGCAATGTGCCGCCGCGCGCGCCTGCTTGCCGCACTGGCGGGCGATCAGCACATACGCCAGGTTGTTCCAGCCTTCGTGGCGCACCGGATCACGCTCGACAAGCACCCGCAGCGCAGACTCGGCGGTGGACAGATCGCCCTGCGCAAACGCGACATTGGCGCGCCCCACATATGCGATCGGCTCATCCGGCCAGCGCGTCATGGCCGTCTCGTAGCCGGTCGCGGCCGCGCCATGGTGCCCCGTCTGTTCCAGCTCGCTGACCGCGCGCAGCCAGCGCAGGGGCGTAGCGGTCGCCGGCAGGGTATCCGGCGCCATCACCAGGAATGCCCAGCGGTCACCCCGTGCCCAGGTGCGTTCGAAACGCGCGAACGAGTTCACATGGCGCCGGATCGGGCCACTGCGCAGGAAGATCTCCCGCTCGTCCAGGTCGTAACCGATCACCACCGCGAAATGCCATCGTGGAAGCATCGACACGCCCAGGTTCTGGAACACCACCACCGGATGGCCCGCCGCAACCTCGCGCAGGATCGCCTCCAGCTCCGGCACGAGCCGGTAGGCAACCTGCTCGCGCGCCCGCACCGCCGCACGCATCTCGGCCTGCAGGCTGCCTTCGCGGGCGGGGATGTAGACCTCGTCGATCAGGTCCGCCAGCGCGGCGTCGATACCGCGGGCATTCAGGGCCGTGGCCAGCGCCGCCGGGCCGCACTGATAGGCCTCCTGAGGAAAGAACGGCGTATCCGTCAGCTCTGCCCGGGCCGGAAGATCCGCCGGAAGCTGGCGGTCCAGGCCCGCGCTCTGCGGCGTGCTGGCACAACCGGTCATCCAGACAACGGCCACAAGCGCGAGCCACCCCGCGACCGCTCGGACCGGAACCATGGCCATGCGAGGGCCGGGTTAGCGGGCCGGGCCGACGAACGAGAAGATATCGGTCACGCCCAGGGCATCCAGAATCACGAACACCATGAACACGATCGCGACCACGCCGAGGGCACCGGCGGCACCAGCCGGATCGGTTCCCATATGGGCCTCGAGCCGGACCAGTTCCTCGTCGGTCAGGCGGGCCACACGCTCCTCGGCACGCTCGGGGTCGACGCCCATCGCGATCAGCTGTGCGCGGACCTCGGCGTCACCGATTCGCTCCAGCAACCGGGCGCGGGTGTCGTCGGCGCTCGCCTGCTGGATCATGCTGCCGGTATCCAGCATGCCGGGCCCGGCCAGAGCCGGGCTGGCGGGCAGCAGGCCCAGGGTCAGGGCCACCAGGAAGGCCGCGGGGAAGGTCAGAAGGCGACGGAACGAACGCTGGACCATGAGAAAACCTCCACAAACCGGTTGCAGGCGCAGCCCGCAGGGCGCGGGTCATCGGTACCAGTGTATTCGCGAACGCCCCGCAAGGAACCGGTCAGCACGGGAAACCCCGACTGCGGTCACAACCCGCGTCCGGTCGCCATCACCGCGACCGGGCGCGCCGTAACTCAGGTGTCTTCCGGCGGATCGATGACCTCGATCTCGTACTCCTGGACTTCGACGCTGCGCGCCCAGGCACCCCCGCACACCGAGCTGTCACGGGTACGTTCCACGGCCTCGCCAGGACCGAGCTCGCGCCAGACCCGCAGGTTGGTGCGCACGTCGTCCTCGAGTTCGCCGGGACAGTTGTACACCACACGCGTCACCCGAACCTCCAGCCAGTCATCGGTGTTGTTCACCGCCTGCCACTGACCACGCACGTTGGCGCAGCCATATTCGCGCAGGCGATACTGGAAGGTCACCTCGTCCGGCGAGCCGTCGGCTGGGGCGTAATAGGCTCCTTGGGCGGCGGCCTGGCCGGGGGCCAGAAAGGCGGCGGCCAGCAGCGCGGCGGCCGTCAGGGCGGTAGTCCGATTCGGGGCAAGCGACTTCATCATTTCCTCCATCCGCCGAGGGGCGGCAGTTCGGGCCCGTCTTGCGCGGGTTCGCCTGATATTGGACGCTGGGCAACCGGCTTTGTGCCGATCCCTCCTGCCAGGTGCGGTTTTGCACCCGCGAGCAGGGGCGTCATTGCGACCCATGGTCGCAGCGAGAGCTGAAACCCAAATGAACGAGATCGTGCCGGAATCGACGCTGACCTGCCCGCAATGCGGGCATCGCAAGACGGAGATCATGCCCACCGACGCCTGTCAGTGGTTCTACGAGTGCACGGGTTGTGGCGCGTTGCTGAGACCGCTGCCCGGGGACTGCTGCGTGTTCTGCTCCTTCGGGGATGTGCCCTGTCCGCCCGTCCAGCAGGAAGGCTCGGGCGGCTGCTGTGCGTCGGACTCCCGCACGGGGACGTGAGTACCCGCCGACACAGGGGGCCCGGAGCCACCGGCAACGTGCAAATTCGGACGGCGGCTAGTCGGTTTTCACCTCGAAGGGCGGGCAGCGCTTCGCCAGCAACTCGCCGCGGATACGCGGGTAACACGGCAGGCCCCGGTCGAACGGCGGGGCGTCCTCGCCCTGGATCAGCGGTCGCAGGTAGTCGCGGGCGGCCTGAGTGATGCCGTAGCCATCCGGCGTGATGTAGTCACGGGGCATGCCCTGCTCAATATCGGCCACTGTTTCCAGGGGCGTGAACCCGATGCTCCAGCGATAGGGCTTGCTGGAGTCGCGACGGATGATCGGCATGAACGCATCCTTGCCGGCGACGACCCCCTCCACTGCCGCGCGCCCGCAGGCGTAGGCCTGTTCCACGTCGACCCGCGACGCGATATGACGTGCGGCACGCTGAATGTAGTCGACCACCGCCCAGTGCAGCTTATGGCCGGTCCGGTCGCGGATCAGTTCGGCCAGGCGCGGGGCCGCGCCGCCCAGCTGGGTATAGGCGTATACATCATGGCTTTGGGCGACCGAGAACAAGCCGCCATCGGGATTCTTGATACCCTCGGAGACCACCACCACGCAGTAGCCGTGGCGCTCGATGGTGCGCTCCAGATGCTCGAGGAAATCGTCCTGATCGAAGGGGATCTCGGCGAACAGGATCAGCATCGGCGGCTGGCCGTCAAACTCCTGAGCCAGCGCCGCAGCGGCCGCCAGCCAGCCAGCATGCCGCCCCATTACCTCCATCACGAACACCTTGGTGGAACTGGTGTGCATGGACTCCACGTCCAGGCTGGCCTCGCGCACGGTAGTCGCGATGAACTTGGCTGCCGATCCGAATCCCGGGCTGGAGTCGGTGATCGCGAGGTCATTGTCGATGGTCTTGGGCACGCCGATCGCCTTGATCGGGAAGCCCATGCGCTCGCCCATCCGGGCCACCTTCAGCGCAGTGTCCATGGAGCCGCCGCCCCCGTTGTAGAAGAAGGTGCCGATATCGTGGGCACGAAATACCTCGACCAGGCGTTCGTATTGCTCCGGGTCCCGGTCCGGGTCGCCGAGATCGAAGCGGCAGGACCCAAACGCCCCGCCCGGAGTATGCCGCAACGCCGCAAGCGTCAGAGGATCCTCCTGATCGAGGTCGATGAGCTCCTCGCGCAACACGCCCAGGATGCCGTCGCGCGCCGCATAGATCCGCCCGAAGTGCGCGGGGTGGGCACGCACCGCCTCGATCACCCCCCAGGCACTGGCGTTGATCACCGACGTCACTCCTCCGGACTGGGCATACAGTGCGTTCTGCGGCATGGAAAACCTCTCGTTTTGTGTACGGACGTCCCGGGGCGCTTCGACGCTTTTGCTACAATGCGCCGTCTTTTGCCCGGCGCGACAGTGGCCCAGGCCTCCCGATCGCGCGGAATTCATCAACCATCAAGGCTACTAGCATCATGCACATCGGCACCACACTGACCAACTGCATCATCGAGACCCAGCGCAATATCAAGAGTGCCACCGGGGAGTTTACCGGGCTGCTCAACGATATCTCCGTCGCCTGCAAAAAGATCTCCGACCTGGTCGACAAGGGCGATCTGATCGACGTGCTCGGCTCCGCCGAGTCGGAGAACGTCCAGGGCGAGACCCAGAAGAAGCTGGACATCATCTCCAATGAAGTCTTTATCTCGGCCCTGTCGCAGAACGGCCACGTGGCCGGCCTGGCCTCCGAGGAAATGGACGAGGTGATCAACCTTCCGGAAGGCGCGGTCCGCGGGCACTACCTGGTACTGTTCGACCCGCTGGACGGCTCCTCCAACATCGACGTGAACGTGTCGGTCGGGACGATCTTCTCCATCCTGCGCGCCCCCGAAGGCGTGGCCAATCCACGCGCCGAGGACTTCCTGCAGCCGGGCACCCGGCAGGTCGCGGCCGGCTACTGCCTGTACGGCCCCTCGACCATGATGGTGCTGACCACCGGCCAGGGCGTGAAGATGTTCACCCTGGACAAGGACATCGGCGAGTTCATGATGACCAAGGGCGAAGCCTCGATCCCGGAAGACACCCAGGAATTCGCGATCAACATGTCCAACAGCCGCTTCTGGGAGGCCCCGGTCAAGCGCTACATTGACGAATGCCTGGCCGGCAAGGACGGTGAGCGCGGCAAGGACTTCAACATGCGCTGGGTCGCCTCGATGGTCGCCGAGGTGCACCGCATCCTGCAGCGCGGCGGAGTCTTCATGTACCCGCTGGATTCGAAGACCATGGCGAAGGGCCAGGAGGGCAAGCTGCGCCTGATGTACGAGGCCAACCCGATGAGCTTCATCATCGAGCAAGCCGGCGGGGCCGCCACCACGGGTCGCGAGCGCATCATGGACATCGACCCGCAGGGCATCCACCAGCGCGTGCCGGTGGTCCTGGGTGCGAAGAACGAAGTGGAACGGGTAACCCGCTACCATAGCGAGGGCTGATCCAGCCTGGTGGGCGCGGCATGGGCCGCGTCCTGTCGAAAGGCCCGGCCCCGCAAGGTGCCGGGCCTTTCTGTATCTGCGCGCCGCGCAGGTGTCCGTGTTTTTGATGGCGCTGGCGGCAGACCGTCAGGCCTCGCCCATCAGCCAGGCACTGGCCGCACCCGCAAGACTCATCATGGCCAGCGCCAGGATCGCCACCTCGGTCCCGGCGAGCTGCGCAATCAGCCCGAACAACCCGCCCACCAGCAGCAGGACGCCAATCACCGTGTTGCTCACCGCGGTAAACGCCGCGCGGGTCTCCTGTGTGGCCATGTCCACCAGATAGGTCTTGCGCCCCAGACGCACGCCGGCATGACTGACGCCCAGCAGGAAGAACAGCGCGGCATAGACCCAGCCCCCCGGCACCAGCGCATCATCCATCGCCAGTGGCACAAACCACACCCCCAGCGCCACCGCGATCCCGAGCACCGACGCCAGCAACCCGGACAGGACCAGCACCTGGCGAGCGGAACGGTCCGACAAGCGGCCCCAGATCGGGGCACTGACCGCCGACGCCAGGCCGCTCGCGAGGATCAGCAGCCCCAGCGTGCCAAGATCGCCGGAAGTCGCGTCCTCCGCCAGCAACACATAGAACGGCAACGCCAGCGCCGTGCTCATCAGCAGTGCGCGGGTCAGCACGAAATGCCCGAATGCGCGATCGGTCCACAGCAAGCGGACCTGGGCAACGGCCTCGGCAATCGCGTTGCCGCCGCCTTCGGTGGCCCCGGGGTCCTCGCGCAGCCGACCAAAGGTCGCGGCGGCGATCCACCAGGCGCCGGCCGAAGCCGCCAGCAGCGCGACAAACACGCCGATCCCGGCGTCATCGAGACTGGCCAGGGTCAGGTAGACCCCAAGGCCCAGTGTCGCGAAACCGGCCAGTGAAGCGGCATAGCCCATTACCGTTCCGCGCCGATGCCTGGCGATGGTCTTGCCCAGCACGTCCTTGGCCGCAACCGAGTTCACACCGCGCGCGAGCGCGAATACCACCAGCAGCCCGAGAATCGCCCAACCGGCGGGCGCGCCCTCCAGGGTCAGGGCAACCACCGCCATCAACGCCACTGCAAGCCCCGACAGGACGCTGCCGGCAATCCAGAAGCCCTTGCGAATCGCCCGGCGCCGGATCGACGCGGCAACGAACAACTGCGGCAGCAACGACCCGGACTCGCGGATCGGCACCAGGAATCCGGCAAACGCCGCGGGCGCGCCCAGCGCCCCCAGCAACCAGGCCAGCACCAGGCGCGCCGACGCAAGCTCGTCGCCAATCTTGCTCAGGGTGTTGGCGACCAGATGGACAACGAAATTGACCGGCTGCGCGCGGCAGGCGCTCTCCGGGATGTCCTTGCAGACACGCGCGTCCTCGTCCCCGGCAATGGTCTCGTACAGCGCGATGATCGGGCGCGGAGCCTGGCTGGTCTCGGACATCGGTTCCTCCTGTCAGAGCGCCATTCGTATCGCGTCGTCATTGCGAGGAGCCGAAGGCGACGTGGCAACCCCCGGACGCTGGCAGAGCGGCGGGACTCGGTGGTTTCGGAAGGAGGTTGCCGCGTCGCTGCGCTCCTCGCAATGACGGGGCTTCGGCCCCATGCGGGGTCTTATCGGCGCCCGGCGAGCGGGTCGGAGGGGTCGACGCTGTCGCGAAACTGCTTGCGTCGGTCGAGGTTGGTGAGCTGGTAGACGGCCCCCAGCCAGTTGTTCATCACCGCCAGCGCAGTGTCGTGCCAGGTATTGTCGAGCCGGTCGAGCAACAGCGCCTCCGGCAGCGCCGGAATCTCGGTACAGTGCTCCACGGCCGCCTCCACCTGTTCGCGATGCTCGTCCAGGATAGCGGCGGCCTGCGGCATCAGATAGTTGACCGGCAGTGGCGGGTAGGCCTCGCGGCGGCCCTCGATGTAGCGCACCACCTCGCGCTTGTACTCCTTCAGCAGACTGATCGAGTCGTATTCCGGATGCCCCTGGAAGAACACCATGCGAAAACCGTCCGCCGACGCGCCAAGATGGATCCCGGCGTCCTCGCTCTCGACCAGCACACGCAGACCATGACGTTCGAATTGCTCGCGCGAGACATCGTTGTAGCGCGAATGCGGGACATCGAAGCGCGTGTTGACCCCGGTGACCAGTGGATGTCCCCGGTCGACCACACGATGCGGGAACACCCCCCACAGCTTTTCGCCCATGTGCCGACGATGCTCGCCATAGCGAGCCTGCAACACTGCATGCGTGGCCAGGCAGGAACACAGCGTGGAGGTGACGTTCTCCCAGGCCCATTCCACGACCTCGGCCAGCGGTTCCCAGAATGGCTCCAGCGCCAGATCCGGCTGGGTGACATTGGCGCCGGTGATGATCAGCGCGTCCAGCCCTTCTTCCTTCAGGGCATCGAAGTCCTCGTAATACTTCCCGATGTGGTCACGCCCCTTGGCCCCGCGCTTGAGCTCCGGCAGGGTGAATGGGTGAATGTAGAACTGCGCGATCTGGTTGCTCTCGCCGATCAGGCGGAAGAACTGGCGTTCGGTGGCCGCCAGCGCGGCGTCCGGCATCATGTTCAGCAGGCCGACATGCAGCGCACGGATCTCCTGCTGCTGCGCGAAGTCGTTGGGCAGGACGAACTCGCCCTCGCTGCGCAGACGGGCAAAGGTCGGCAGTTCGGAATGAGCAACAAGCGGCATTACACACGGGCCTCGCGTTCCAGGGCCATGCAGACCAGGTCATCGAAATCGGACACGCTCTGAACCTGCGCCAGCTCGGTGGTGCTGACGGTGTAGCCGTGGCTCTCGGCGATCGCCTGATAGCGCGGCAGGCGCGCACGGAACAGGCGCGAGAACACCCAGCGCACGAACCCGTTGGGGTCGATCTGCGCCACATAATCCAGCCCCTCGCCGCGCATGTATTCGGCGAGTTGCTGGTCGAGGAACGCCTCGCGGTAATACAGCGGCTTGGGGTCGCGCTCGGCGCGTTCAATCAGCTCGCGTTCGTCCTGGTCAGTTGCCTGGATATACAGGATCAAGGTGTGCTCGGCGAGCGTCTCCAGCACCCCGGGACTGTCCAGCTCGCACACCGACCCACCGGCATCGTTCACGAAATGCGGGTATCCGAACAGGGTCTGCGCCTTGTCGATAAAGCCCGGGACGTCCAGCATCGCCTGCACCTCGGCCTCGTGGTGCAGGTCCTGGCGGCGTTTGAACTCGGTCAGCGGCAGACCGCCCAGCTCCGGGTTGCCCAGCTTGCCGAGGAAGCTGGCCACCGGGTGCAGGTTGTCCACGGTGATGTTATTGATGATCTGGATCGAGTCCGAGCGCAGCAACTCGCGCAGAAACGGCACCCCCATCGCCTGGGCCTTGATGTTGTCCAGGATCGGCTCGCTGAGGTAGCGAGTGCCAATCCGGTAATCCCCGGAATAGTGGAACCAGTCCTCGCGGCGCAGCATGTTGGACAGCCGCGTCTTGCCCACTCCGGACATCCCCAGCAGGGTGACACGGTGGTGGTCCTGGTTTCGATATTCCTCCGGTGTCAGGCGCATGACGCCTCCCTAGGGAAACACTGATCAATGTACACAATCGCGCTCGGGTCGCCTTTGCCCGCTGACCAGACGCGGTGAGCGAAGTGTAGCCCAGCTACATGAGCGCGCAGCAACACGGCCAGCGGGCAAAGGCGACCCGAGCCCTGACTTTCCATAACTTGTGGGGGTGGGTGTCCCATGTTCCGCGATCCTGCGTTGCGGCGCTTGCCGGTAGCGCCACGACCGGCGGCGCACCGCGCCTTGTCTCGGAAAACCTGGGGTACCAACGCGAGCGTGTGCATTGATCAGTGTTTCCCTAGCGGCGCAGGAGAAAGGCCACGCCGGCGGCCACGGCGAGGCCACTCATGACGTAGTGGTCGTACTGGAACTGCAGACCCAGCAGGCCGCGCAGTCCGAACAGGATCAGCCAGCCCCCCAGCAAAATGTTGCCGAGTACACGCATCCCCGGAGCCTCAGCGAATCAGCCGGCTGACACTGCGGAACTGGGGGTCGGACGCGTCCCGCAGCCATTCGAACAGTACCGACTCGTGGTTGGTAATTACGGCCCCGGCCGCGCGCAGGCGTTCCAGCCCATTGCGACGCAGGGCCGGATCACGCGAGCAGACCGCGTCCTCGACCACGAACACCTGCACCCCGGCCGCACACAGCTCGAGCGCCGTCTGGGCCACGCAGATATGCGTCTCGGCCCCGGTCACCACCACCTGCCCCGCGTCCCGCAGGCGCGCCTCCAGGCCGCTCTCGGCGCAGCAGGAAAACGATGTCTTGTCGGTCACCAGGGCATGGTCCTCCAGCAGCGCGCGCAGCGGCTCCACCACATCGCCCAGGCCCTGCGGGTACTGACGCGACACCTCGATCGACACGCCCAGCTCGCGCGCACCCTGGACCAGGCGCGCGGTATTGCGCTCCACGGCCTCGCGCGCTTCCGTCGGCATCGCCGCCATCAGCCGCTCCTGCAGGTCGATCAGCAGCAGGCGCGAGCGGGCGCGGTCGCAGCGCGCGTCGAACGGCGCGCCGGTGTTGCCCAACTCCGCCATCACTCCAGCATCGCGTCGATGGCTTCCAGATCGGCCACGCTCAGGCGCCCGGCCGCCCGCTGCAACTGCAGCGAGGCAATCAGGAAACCGTAGCGGGCCTCGGCATAGTCGCGCTCGGCGCGGAACACTTCGCGCAGGGCCAGCAGCACATCCACCTGGGTGCGCGTGCCCACCTCGAACCCGGCCTCGGCCGACTCGAACGCGGCCTGGGTCGAGGCCATCGCCTGTTCCAGCGCGCGCACCCGGGAGGCATTCGCCAGCACGGTCAGATACGCGCTGCGGGTCTGCTGGGTGGTACGCCGTTCGACCAGCGACTGCCCGGCCTGCGCAGCCTGGAACTCCTCGCGCGCCTGGCGGGTGAGGGCGCTCACGCGTCCGCCGGTGTAGAACGGCACTTCCAGGCGCAGACCGACCTGGGCATCGACACCGTCGAAACGCGTCCCGGTACCGTCGGTGGTGTCGAACCCGTGATATGAAGTATCGGAGACCGAGGCATTCAGCCCCACCCGCGGCAGGCCCTCGGCCCGCTGGCGCTGGATCTGTTCGCGAGCCGTGTCGGTGCCCAGGCGCTGGGCCGCCAGTTCCAGGTTGTTCTCCAGCGCGGTCGCCACCCAGGCATCGGGATCGGCCGGCTCCGGCGGGGTCAGCTCGGTATCCTCGCGCAACGGGTCAAGCGTATCCCAGTGCTGATTGGTGATCACCGCGAGCTGTTCGCGGGCAATATCAAGCTGGTTCTCGGCGGCGATGCGTTCGGCCTCGGCGATGTCGCGCTGGGCCTGCGCCTCCTTCACGTCGGTACTGGCAATCAGTCCGACCTCGAAGCGGCGCTGGGTCTGGTCCAGCTGGCGCTCGATCGCCTGCAGTTCCGCCTCGCGGAACTGCAGGGTCTCCTGCGTGACCAGCACTTCGAAATAGGCCTCGGAGACTCGCAACATCAGGTCCTGGCGGGCTCCGTCCAGCTCGGCCTCGGCCCGGGCCACCCGCAGGTCCGCCTGCGCCAGCTCGATGTAGTTGCGCCGGTCGTAGACACTCTGGTTCAGCGAGACCCCGAAGCGCGTCTGGCGGCCATCCGAACTGGGCATCCCGTCCGGATCGTTGTAGAAGGCGCCGGCCTCGGCCTCGCCGGTGATCTGCGGCAACAAGGCGGAACGGGCCAGGGGGCGCGTCTCCAGCACGCTGCGGTACTCGGCCTCGGCCGCGCGCAGTTCCGCGTCCTCGACCGCGGCGCGCTCGTAGACCTCAAGCAGACTGGAGGCAGCAGCGGGGGACGAGACCAGAAGGGCCAGCCCGGCGGCGGCGAGAAGCGACGGCAGACGGTTCATGGGCGCGGCTCCGGAACGATATTAGTAAAACGCCATCCTATCAGAGCCGGTGCGGGCATGGGACGCCCGGCGCGGCGATCGCGGCCACGCCGGCAGTCAGAATTCGAACGCGGGCTGCGCCTCGAATCCCACCAGCGGCTTCACCCGCGTCTCGAACAGGATCTCGTCGCGGGTATCGTCCTCGGTGGTGCGCGTGATCAGGCGACCCTGCATGATCGGGCCATCACCGGCAATCACGAACAGGCGCCCGCCCAGCGTCAGATACGACTCCAGGAAGTCGTCGTACTCGACCATGCCTCCGGTCAGCACAACCACGTCGTAGCGCGGACGCGGCGGGGCCCAATCCGGGGTCACGGTCGCGGTACGCGGATTCGCATTCTCGATCCCCAGAGCGGTCAGCCGGTTGCGCGCGGCCAGGCGCAACTCGTCGATGCGCTCGACACTGTCCACCTGCGCGGCCAGCCGCGCCAGGCATGCGGTCACGTAGCCGGAGCCCGTGCCGATCTCCAGCACGGTATCGGTCGGCTGCGGCGCCACCGCCTGCAGCAGGCGCCCGATCACAACCGGCAGCAGGGTGTACTCGTCATGCCCCAACGGGATCTCGGAATCCGCATAGGCCAGCGCCTGATACGGCTCGGGCATGAACTGCTCGCGGGGCAGCGTCTCCATCACGTCCAGCACGCGCATGTCCAGCACGTCCCAGGGGCGGACCTGCTGCTCGACCATATTCATCCGGGCCAGGGCGTAATCCATCGCGGTTTCCTCGTCGACAACCAATAGCCGCGCAAGATTACGTTCGCACGCCAACACAGGCAAGTCGGAGGCCAGCCCTCTGGCCGATCGGGCAACACCAACACCCCATCGCGCAGGGGGCTGCGCTCCTGCACATCCGGGGCCACAGAACCGTAGGAGGCCAGCCCTCTCGCCGATCGCGGCTTCGACCTCGCCGGCGAATCGGGCGCCGGGATCGCCCCGGCGCGTGCCGGGCGCTAGGCGTCGGGGCTGGTGTCCAGCGCCTCGGCGATCGCGTGGGTGCGCTCGCGCTGCAGGGCATCGCCCAGTGCCTTGCCCTTGTGGCCCTGGGCCATCAGGGCCTGCGGGTCCACCACGCTGGCGGCGGCGATGGCGCGGCGCACCGCGTCGGCCTGCGGATAGGGGCGCTCCTCCCAGCCGGTGCGCCCGCGATAGTCTGCCTCCACCGCCAGCAGGAACGGCTCGACATTCTCCGGGCGTCGCAGCGCGTCAAGGCCGTCGATCAGCTTCAGCACGGTCTTCGGGCGCAGCTCGAACACGCGATGTACCAGCCCGTGGTAGCGCGCGACCCGGATCCCGAGGTCGCGATAGCGATTGGGGATACGCAGACGCCCGGCCAGTTCGCGGATCAGGCCCACCCCGCGTTCCTCGTGACCGTGATGACTGGGGAGGATTGCGGGGTCGGTCGTACCCTTGCCTAGGTCGTGCACCAGCGCGGCAAAACGCACCTCCGGCGAGTCCGACAGCCGGGTCGCCTGGTCCAGCACCATCAGGACGTGCACGCCGGTATCGATTTCCGGGTGATAGCGCTCCGGCTGCGGCACCCCGAACAGACGGTCGACCTCCGGCAACAGGATCGCCAGCGCATCCGTCTCGCGCAGGATCTCGAAGAAACGGCGCGGGGCGGGGCTTTTCAGGGCCTTTTCGCACTCGGCCCAGACCCGCTCCGGGACCAACGCGTCGACCTCGCCAGACGCGACCAGCTGGCGCATCAGGGCGCGGGTCTCGTCGGCAACCTCGAAACCGTATGGCGCGAGCTGTGCGGCGAACCGCGCCACCCGCAGCAGGCGCACCGGGTCCTCGGCGAATGCCGGCGAGACGTGCCGCAGCAAACGCGCATCGAGATCGGCCTGCCCGCCGTAGGGATCGATCAGGGTGCCGTCGTCGGCCTGCGCCATCGCGTTGACGGTCAGGTCGCGGCGCTCGAGGTCGGCCTCCAGGCTGACCTCCGGGGAGGCATTGAACTGGAAGCCGTGATAGCCGCGCGCGGTCTTGCGCTCGGTGCGCGCCAGCGCATATTCCTCGTGGGTATCGGGGTGCAGGAACACCGGGAAGTCGCGCCCGACCGGGCGATAGCCGGCGGCCTCCATGGCCTCCGGCGTGGCGCCGACCACCACGTAGTCGCGTTCGTGCACCGGGCGGCCGAGGAGCTGATCGCGGACCGCGCCGCCAACGAGATAGGTCTGCATGGCGGTCGGGACAGGCGCGGGGTGTCAGCCCCGGTCGACTTGGCGCAGGTGGGTGCGCCGCTCCTGCTTGCGCGCCTCGCGCCCGCCACCGAGGTATTCCGGGGCGATGGTCTCGAGCCGGGTGGGACAGGGAAGCTGCATCGTGCTTTCGCACACGCTGTCGACCCCCAGCGAGGCGAAGTTATCGCGCGACAGTGGCTTGCCCGGTACGAATTCCAGCACCGAGGCCTGCAGGGCGCCTGCCCAGTCCGGCAGCGGTACCACCAATCGGCGGTGGCCGGTGAGGCGACCGACATAGCGCACCAGCTCGCCCAGCGTATACACGTGCGGCCCGCACAACTCGAAGCCCTGACCGTGGGTCTCCACGTCCTCCAGGGCGTCCACGAAATGGTCGGCCACATCGCCGACATATACCGGGGCAAAGCGGGCATGCGCGCGCGCCAGCGGCATCACCGGGGCAAAACGCAGGAGCGTGGCGAAGCGGTTCAGAAAAGAGTCCTCCCGACCGAAGATCACCGACGGACGGAAGACCGTGACCGGGAACGCGGTGCTGGCGAGCACCGCCCGTTCCGCTTCGGCCTTGGTGCGCAGATAGTGACTGGGCGGGTCGTCCATGTCGGCCTTCAGCGCGCTCATCTGCAGGAACCGTCGCACACCCTGCTGCTCGGCCGCGGCCAGGGCCTTTTCGGTCAGATCGACATGCGCGGCGCGAAAGCCGGCTCCATTGTGGCCACGTTCGTTCAGGATGCCGACCAGGTTGATCACCGCGTCCTGGCCCTCGAACTGCCGCGCCAGGGTGTCGGGATCGTGGACGCTGCCCTCGACCAGGTCCACCTCCGGGTTGACCAGCAGATCGCGGTGACGATGCGGGCGACGCGACAGCACGCGCACCTTCATGCCGCGCGCGATCAGGCGCGTAATGATGTGGTGGCCGACGAAGCCCGTGCCACCCAGCAGGCAGACAGTGCGAATCGAGTCGATGGACATAATGACCAAGTCCTTCCAAAAACGGATGCGGTGAGTCGGGGCCATGCCACCCGGGGCCGAGCCCGGAACCGCCGACGATCTTGCGGAGACTGCAAAACCGGGACCGGGGGAGCAATGTCCGACAAGCAGCAACGCCCTTATACTCGGGTGACATCCATTGTTCAAACCGGGTTCCGCACGGCGTGGCTCGGCAGCATCGAGGGGCAGCGATGAGCGAACTGACCGCGATCAATCCCGCCACTGGCGAAACCCTGGACCGGTATCCGCGCATGCAGGCGTCCCACCTGGAGGCCGCCCTGGCGCGCGCGGCGAGCGCCGCGCAGGACTGGGCCGCCCATCCCGTCGGGGTCCGGGCACAGTGCCTGCGCGACATCGCCGAGGTGCTGCGCCGCGAGCGCGACACCCTGGCGCAAACCGCCACCCTGGAGATGGGCAAGCGCCTGGCCGAGGCGCGCGCGGAGATCGACAAGTGCGCACTGGGCTGCGAGTACTACGCCGACCGCGGCCCCGACTTCCTGCAGGACACCATGCTGGCCTCCGATGCCTCGCGCTCGTTCGTCGCCTGGCAGCCGCTGGGCACGATACTGCTGGTCATGCCGTGGAACTTCCCCTACTGGCAGGCGTTTCGCCAGGCGGTCCCGGCGATCCTCGCGGGCAATACCGTGCTGCTCAAGCATGCCTCCAATGTACCCGGCTGCGCGATGTATATCGAACGGGTGTTCACCGAGGCCGGATTGCCTGAGGGCGTGTTCCAGAACCTGCCGATCGGGTCCGACGCGGTCGCCGGCATCATCGCCGACCCGCGGGTGCAGGGGGTCAGCCTGACCGGTTCGGAGACCGCCGGGCGCGCCATCGGGGCGGCGGCCGGCAAGGCGCTCAAGTCCTCGGTGCTGGAGCTGGGCGGCTCGGACGCCTTCGTGGTGCTGGCGGACGCCAACCTCGAGCACACCGTCGCCCAGGCGGTACGCGGGCGCTACCAGAATAACGGCGAGACCTGCATCGCCGCGAAGCGCTTCATCGTCGAAGAACCCATCGCGGACGCCTTCGCCGAGCGCTTCGCCGCCGCCATCCAGACACTACGGGTCGGCGATCCGCTGAACGAAGGCACCGACATCGGCCCGCTGGCACGCGGCGACCTGCGCGACGAACTGCACGACCAGGTCCAGCGCAGCATCGACGCCGGGGCGCGCTGCCTGGTCGGCGGTCGCCCGCTCGACGGCCCTGGCTATTACTACCCGCCCACCCTGCTTGATCATGTCGAGCCCGGCATGGCCGCCTTCGACGAAGAGACCTTCGGCCCGGTCGCGGCCATCACCCGCGCCCGCGATGCCGACCACGCCATCGCCCTGGCCAACGCCTCGCGCTATGGCCTGGGCGGCAGCGTGTGGACCGGCGACAGCGTGCGGGGCGAGGCCCTGGCGCGCCGCCTGGAATGTGGCTGCGCGTTCGTCAACGGCATCGTCAAGAGCGACCCGCGCCTGCCGTTCGGCGGGGTGAAGGACTCGGGCTACGGCCGCGAACTCTCCGAACTCGGCATCCGCGAATTCCTCAACGCCAAGACCGTCTGGGTGGGGTAAGACACCTCCAGGCAATGCTTGCGGCCCTTTTGGGTCGGCCGGGTCCCGTCCATGTAGCCGGCCAGGCCTTCGGATTTCCGTTCGGCCTGTTTCGTTTATTGCGTTTGCAATGCGAGCGCTTCTATATTCTTCGGGAAACGTACAGGAACCGCCATGAACACCACAGAACCCAATAACGGTTTGCCCGATGCCGAAGTGGCCGCACTCGCACGCGAGAGCGCGCGTGAGCTGGCCCGCTTGCTTGCGGAGAAGCCCGAAGCCGAGCGGGCACAGGTTCGTATGGACGGGACCGACTTGATCGTGCCACGGCAGGCGATCTCTCTGTTGCGCGACATTCTCGCTCAGATGGCGCAAGGCAATGCGGTGACGGTTGTCCCGACGCATGCCGAGCTGAGCACGCAGGAGGCCGCCAGCATCCTCAACGTGTCGCGACCGTTCGTGATCAAGTTGCTGGAACAGAGAGAGATCCCGTTTCGCAAAGCCGGGACCCATCGCCGAATCCGGTACGAGGACCTGATGCGGTACAAGGCGCGCATGGACAGCGATAGCCGTGAAGCAATGGATGCCCTCGCCGCGCAAGCGCAGGAGCTGGACATGGGCTACTGATGCATGCGCTTCGTTGTTGTTTACGATGCCTGTGTTCTGTATCCCGCCCCCTTGCGTGACTTTCTGATCCGTCTGGCCCGTACCGGCCTTTTCTCCGCAAAGTGGACAGACGACATCCAGGAAGAATGGATCCGCAGCCTGTCGGCTCGCCGCCCGGAGATTGCGGAAAGCCTCCAGCGAACCCGGGCGTTGATGGAGCAGGCGGTCCCGGACTGCCTCGTCCATGGCTACGAACCGCTTGTCCATGCGCTCGATCTGCCCGATCCGAATGATCGTCATGTTCTGGCGGCGGCCATCCGATCAGGGGCCCAGGCGATCATCACGTTTAACTTGAGGGACTTTCCCGAAAGCCGGCTCGAACCCTTCGATCTGGAAGCGCTCCACCCGGATGCCTTTGTGGAACAGCAGCTGGATCTGGGTGAAGGGGCCGTCCTGCGCGCAGCCAAGGAAGCGAGGGCCGCTTTGCGCAACCCGGAGGTTGACCCGGCTATCTACATCGACACACTGGAAAAGCACGGGCTGGTCGTAACCGCCCAGCGACTCCGCGAGTTTTCGCACTTGATCTGACCCGACCGGAAGGGTCTGGCGGGTTTCGCGCGACCTCCACACGGGGCCATTGGCCTCATCTACCTTGGCATACAAGTGACTCATGGACCTAACCCCTGACCTGCTGCTCGAAATCTTCGACCCGCTGTTCCTGGAACGCGGGCTGGATTATTTCCATGAGGGAAGAGTGCAGGAGCTCGGCTTCATGGACGAAGGGGGTGAGCTGGTGCTTCTCTCCAGCGTCCGGGGCAGCGGCTCCCGCACCTATACCCAGGACGTCCATATCCGCGAATACGGCTCGCAGCTGGACATCGAGGGATACTGTTCCTGCCCGGTGGGCTATCAGTGCAAGCACGTGGTGGCCGCGTGCCTGGCCTGGCGCGAAACGGCCGACGTCGCCGTGCAGGCGGGTACGGGTTTCGAGGCCTGGCTTGCCCGAGTGACAAACGAGGACCCGGCCGCTTCCGCGTCCGGCGACACGAACAATCGCCTGCTGTACGAGCTCGCACCGGACCGCAGTGGCGGGCACGTACTCGCAGTGAGCTTCTCTGTCGCGCGGCGCAAGCGGGATGGCACCTGGGGGTACGGGCGCGCGGTGAATTTCGGTTCGCTGTGTGACCCCTGGCGACGCGGCGCCTACGTCCAGCCCGACGACGTCGAAATCCTGTCCCTGCTGCGCGCCTCGAGCGCGGAGCCCTTCTTTTACGGCGGCGACGCCACCCTGGCGGGGGTGGCCGGCGCCATGGCCCTGCAACTGATGCTGGAAACCGGGCGTCTGTTCTGGGGCAGGACATACGAGCAGCCCCTGCGTGCCGGACCCGAGCGCGCCACCGAACTGGCCTGGACAACCGACGGCGAGATGTATCGCCTGGGCCTCGCCGACCCCTCGCTGGACATCTACCCGCAGCTCGACCCTCCGGCGTATGTGGATACCGGGCGCCTCGAGGCCGGCCCTCTGCGCCTGTCCCAGGGGGTCGATGCACGACTGCTCGCCGGCCTGCCGCAGGCCCCACCGGTGCCGGCGAGCGAGGCCGCGCGGATCAGCCGCATCCTGGCGCTGCGCTCGCCCGAGCTGCCCACCCCCGAGCCGGTGGAGATCGACACCCTCGCGGTCGAGCCGATCCCCCGCCTCCATCTGCTGTTCGACCGCAACGAGCCATTCGGGGCCCACCTGGCGCTGGGGTTTCGGTATGCCGAGGTCATCCTGGAACCGGACGAGTCCCGGGCGGCTCCGCTGCACGAGGCGGGCGAGCGCCTGGTACGCGTGCAGCGCGACCCCGAGGCGGAACACGCGGCGCGCGACACCCTGCTCGGCATGGCCACCCGTCCCTTCTCCGGCAGGCCGCACGAGTTCCAGCTGGATGTCGATGCAGCCGATGCCGACGCCATGCTGCACCACTGGCTGCAGTTTGTGGAAACCTCCATTCCCGGCCTGGAGGCACGCGGCTGGGAAATCGTCTCGGACGCCGTCAATGCCCCGATCCTGAGCCGCGCCGACGGTCTCGATGCGGAAGTCGAATCTTCGGACCGCGACTGGTTCGACCTGCGTTTCGACCTGGAGGTCGAGGGCAAGCGTATCCCCCTACTGCCCCTGGTCGCGCAACTGATCGGGCGGGTGGATGTGGACGACCTGCCGGAGACGCTTTACCTGGATGCCGGGGATGGGCACTACATCGCCGTGCCCGGCGCGATGCTCCGCCCGGTCCTGAAGACGCTGCTGGACCTGTTCGACCGCGAGCCGAGCGCCGAGGCGCTGCATCTGTCGCGCCTGGATGCCCCGCGCCTGCTGGAATTCGATGCCGCGCGCCTGCGCGGTGCCGAACGCCTGAAAAAGCTGGCCCGCCGCATGCGCGATTTCGAGGGGGTCCGCTCGGTCCCGCCGCCGAGCACCTTCAAGGGGACCTTGCGGCCGTATCAGCAACAGGGACTGGACTGGCTGCAGTTCCTGCGTGAATACGAACTGGCCGGCATCCTGGCCGACGACATGGGGCTGGGCAAGACGGTTCAGACCCTGGCGCATCTGGCGGTGGAGAAGCGTGCCGGGCGCATGCGCGACCCCAGCCTGATCATCGCCCCCACCAGCCTGCTGGGGAACTGGCGCCGCGAGGCGGCGCAGTTCACCCCGAAACTGCGGGTACTTGTGCTGCAGGGGCCGGACCGGCGTGCATGGTTCGACGCGATCGAGGATCACGACCTCGTGCTGACCACCTACCCGCTGCTCACCCGCGACGACGAGGTGCTGCTGAATCGTCGCTGGCACTACCTGATCCTCGACGAGGCCCAGCAGATCAAGAACCCGCGGGCTCGCTCCGCCCAGGTGGTGCGTACCCTGGAGGCCAACCACCGGCTGTGCCTGACCGGCACCCCGATGGAAAACCACCTGGGCGAGCTGTGGGCCCAGTTCGACTTCCTGCTGCCGGGCTTTCTGGGCGACCAGAAGACCTTCAACCAGCGCTACCGCAAGCCGATCGAGCAGGAAGGCGACCGCGGCACCCTGGAACGCCTGCGCCAGCGCACCGCGCCGTTCATCCTGCGCCGTACCAAGGACCGTGTGGCGCGCGAACTCCCGCCCAAGACCGAACTGCTGCGCACCACCACGCTCGACGTCCGCCAGGGTGCGCTGTACGAGAGCATCCGCCTGAGCATGGAGAAGAAAGTCCGCGAGGCCGTCGAGCGCCAGGGTCTGGCGCGCAGTCACATCACGATCCTGGACGCCCTGCTCAAGTTACGGCAGGTCTGCTGCGACCCGCGACTGGTCCGCACCTCGGAGTTTGACACCCACAACATCCGCTCCGCCAAGCTCGAGATGCTCATGGAGCTGGTGCCCGAACTGCTGGAAGAGGGGCGGCGCATCCTGCTGTTTTCGCAGTTCACCTCGATGCTGACGCTGATCGGCGAACACCTGGAGCAGCAGGGTATTGCCTACACCAAACTCACCGGCCAGACACGCAAGCGCGAAGAGACCATCGAGCGCTTCCGTCAGGGCGAGGTCGACCTGTTTCTGATCAGCCTCAAGGCCGGTGGGGTCGGCCTCAACCTGACCGAAGCCGACACCGTCATCCACTACGACCCGTGGTGGAACCCGGCCGTCGAGACCCAGGCCACCGACCGCGCTCACCGCATCAGCCAGGACAAGCCGGTGTTCGTCTACAAGCTGGTCACCGAAGGTACGGTGGAAGAAAAGATCCTCGCCCTGCAGGCGCAGAAACAGCAGCTCGCCGACCACGTCCACGGCAAGGACGACCCCGCCGCCACCGACGAGCTCCCGATCGACGCCGAAACCCTCCAGCGCCTGCTGACACAGGACTAGAAGCCTTTCGGACTTGGGACTGATCTGCTGCGCGTGCGGGAGAGCGGCGCCCCGCGCCTTCTGCTTCGTCATCCCGGAAACCGCGTAGCGGTTATCCGGGATCTCGATGCCGGGGTACCCCGACGCGGGAGATCCCGGCTCTCCGCTGCGCTCCGGCCGGGATGACGGGGCAGGGGCAAGGGCAAGGGCAAGGGCAAGGGCAAGGGCCGGAGATAGTGGCATTCCCAGCAAGGCCTGGATCAAGGTGGCCCGGGACGAGCCATGCAGGTCCCCGGATGATCCCCGTAGCTGGCGGACGCGCATTACAATTCATGAAACGACCGAGCTAGTCAGTGCTGCCTTGATGGTCGTCGTCCCCGAGCGCCTGCGCCAGCGTGTCGCTGACGATGCGCATCACTTCGATGCGGGCGTAACGCTTGTCGTTGGCCGGGATGATGTGCCAGGGCGCGTATTCGGTGCTGGTGCGGATGACCATCTCGTTGACCGCCGCCTTGTAATCGTCCCAGCGTTCACGGTTACGCCAGTCCTCGTCGGTGATCTTGTGCTTCTTGTACGGGGTTTCCTTGCGCGCCTCGAAGCGCCGTAGCTGCTCGTCGGGGTCGATATTCAGCCAGAACTTGAGGAGCGTTACGCCATGTTCGGCGAGCTGCGCCTCGAAGTTGTTGATCTCGTGATAGGCGCGACGCCATTCCGCTTC
>SKNJ01000017.1 GCA_007120575.1 Thioalkalivibrio sp. | reverse complement strand
CGACGCCATCATCCAGGAGGCCTGCCTGCGCGAGATCCGCCGCGGCGGCCAGGTGTACTTCCTGCACAACGAGGTCAACACCATCGAGCGTACTGCCCAGCGTCTGCAGGAGTTGTTGCCCGGGGCACGGGTGGGCATCGCTCACGGGCAGATGCGCGAACGTGATCTGGAACAGGTGATGCTCGATTTCTATCACCGGCGTTACAACATCCTGGTGTGCACCACCATCATCGAAACCGGCATCGACGTTCCCACCGCGAACACCATCGTGATGAACCGCGCCGACAAGCTGGGGCTGGCGCAGATGCACCAGTTGCGCGGTCGCGTGGGGCGTTCGCACCACCGCGCCTACGCCTACCTGATCACCCCACCGGAAAAGGCGATGACCGCCGATGCCAAAAAACGCCTGGAGGCCATCGCATCGCTGGAAGATCTGGGCGTGGGCTTTACCCTGGCCAGCCACGACCTGGAGATCCGGGGCGCCGGCGAACTGCTCGGCGACGAACAGAGCGGGCAGATCCACGAAGTCGGGTTCTCGATGTACAACGACCTGCTCAACCGTGCCGTGAACGCCCTGCGCTCCGGCAACATGCCGGAGCTGGACACCGCCGAGGCACCCGGCACCGAGGTGGAGCTGGGCCTGCCCGCCCTGCTCCCCAATGACTACGTCCCGGATATCCATACCCGGCTGATCCTGTACAAGCGCATCAGCAGCGCGCTCGACAACGCGAGCCTTCGCGAGCTGGAGGTGGAGCTGATCGATCGCTTCGGCCTGCTCCCGGACCCGGCGCGGGCGCTGTTCGAGGCGGCGCGCCTGCGCCTCCGGCTGACCCCGCTGGGAATCCGCAAGCTCGAACTGGGACCGCAGGGAGGCCGCCTGGTATTCGGCCCCAGTCCGCATCTCGACATCCCCGCGCTGATCCAGCTGGTGCAATCCGACCCGCAAATGTACAAACTGGACGGGCAGAAGGCGTTCCGCTTCTTCACCGAGATGGATACGCTGGAGGCACGCTCGCAGGCCGTACAGCGCCTGTTGAACACCATCAGCCCCGAACAGCAGGCCGCCTGAATGCCGCGCAAGCCGCTAGCCGCACCCGTCCGTCCACCGCGCCGCCACTTTCTCGTCGGCCTGGCCACCCTTCCGCTTTGGGGCCTCGGCGTCGCGCCGGCCTTCGGCCAGGCCGGTCGGGCCTACCACGTGGAACTGGTGATCTTCGAACATGCCAGCCCCGAAAGTCGGCAACTACAGCAGGCAATTGCCCGCGAACGGGAACCCAACCTGGCCGGGTTGCCTCTGGGGGAAGGTGCCTATCAGGAATCCACGGAGGGCTTCGACCTGTCCGAGGTCGTCCGACGGATCGAGGAATCCGGTGCCGGGCGTGTCATCACGCGACTGGCCTGGGAACAGATTGGCCGGGATCATGCCTCGGCGCCCTGGCTACGTATCCGCGAGGGTCGACGGCTGGGACAGCGCGACCTGTTCCTGCACGAACAGGTGCCATGGCCGCCGTCTCCTCTGCCCCGGGCCGAAGACCGCCACGAACTCGAGGGACGCCTGCGGATCTGGGTCGGGCATTTTTTGCACCTGGAGACCGACCTGGTCTACCACGTGGACCACGACCTTGATCCTGCGGTCGGCGAATCGCCGCGCGGCATCGTGGTACGGGGGCACCAGCGCATGAACTCGGGCGATCAGCTGTTTTATCTCGACCACCCGGTGGTCGGCATTATCGCCCGTGTGACCCGGCTCGACGAGGACGACGAAGACCCACAGGACGACGAACCGGGCGCGTCCTGATCGCGCCCACCGGCGCGATCGACTTCAGCGCCACTGGGGCGTCGACTCCCAGGCCATCAGCTGCCGCAACACCGACATGCCCAGGTCCTCGAACAGCAACTGCAGCGGCGTGCGGCGCGGCTTGAACACCTTGAGCTCCTCGATCCCGATGATGTCCCGCGCGACCGAGCGATCCGTGCCCAGCCCGTCGATCAGTCCCAGCTCCATGGACTGCTGCCCGGTCCAGATCAGCCCGTCGAACAGTTCCGCATCGGCATCGAGCCGATCACCACGCCCCGCGCGGACCACCTCGACAAACTGCCGGTAGACATCATCCAGCACGCCCTGCATGTGCTCCGCGTGCGATTCTTCCAGGGGCAGAAAGGGGTCGAGCAGGGCCTTGTTGTCGCCCGAGGTGAACAGCCGCCGTTCGATCCCGATATTGTCGATCAGATCGACCACCCCGAACGAGTCGAGGCGCACGCCGATCGATCCCACCAGACTGGCCTCACTGGCATGAATCTCGTCAGCCGCCACCGCGATGTAATAGGCCGCCGAGGCCCCGATGTCGCCGATCACCGCGTACACAGGGGTCTCCTCGTGCAGCCCCTTCAGACGCTGGATCTCGTCATGGATGATGGCAGCCTGTACCGGACTGCCGCCACCGCTGTTGATGCGCAGAATCAGCGCACGGGTACCCGCGTCCTCGAAGGCGGTACGCAGCGTACGATTCAGGTCCTCGGCATTCGCCAGGCTGCCGGAGGCGATCAGCCCCTCGATATCGACCACCGCCACGTGTTCCGCCGGCACGCGGTCATCCTCGAACCAGTCCGTCAGGCCGAGGTCCCCGCCGCGCACCAGGATCAGCAGGGCAAGCAGGTAGAGCAGGAACAGCAATTTGATGAAGATCCCCCAGCGGCGCGCCCGGCGCTGCTCGATCACCTGCGCATGCAGGAGCTTCTCCAGGGTCTCGCGTTCCCAGCCCGGCTTGTTCTCGTTCGCCCAACCCATGCGTCTTCCTCTGT
>SKNJ01000059.1 GCA_007120575.1 Thioalkalivibrio sp. | reverse complement strand
GTACGCGTGCGCCACCAGATCGATCAGTTGCGGCTCCAGCGCGACGAACTGCGCCCCGAACTGGCGAGCCTGCGCGAAGAGATCCGCGAGATCAGTCTGCGCCGCGTCCCTGGCGTGGAGGGCGAACCGGATCGCTATATTGCCGAGGCGCATCTGACAGACGCCGAGCGCGAACGCGCCGCCGGGCCTGCCTGGCGGATCGAGCGCATCACGGACGACGGCGTCCAGCTCAATGGTGGCGGTGCGGTGGTCGGCAACGTGCCACAGGGGCTACCGGGCTTCTCGTTGCCGGAGATCACCTTCGGCACGTTCACGACCCTGCTCACCACCGCCTTTGTCATCGCGCTGGTCGGCTTCACCGAAGCGATCGCGATTGCCAAGGCCATGGCCGCGCGTACAGGCCAGCGGCTCGACCCGAGCCGTGAACTGGTGGGTCAGGGGCTAGCCAACATGGCCGGCGGCCTCACTCAGGCATATCCGGTGAGTGGCTCGTTCTCACGCTCGGCGGTGAACCTGAACTCAGGCGCCAAGACCGGCCTTTCGTCGGTATTCACTGCCGTGCTGATTGGGCTGGCACTGCTGTTTCTGACGCCGCTGATCTACCACCTGCCTCAGGCAGTGCTGGCCGCGATTATCATGATGGCGGTTGCCGGACTGGTGAATTTCAAGGCGATCAAGCATGCCTGGATGGCGAACAAGCATGACGGTGTGGCCGCGCTCGTGACGTTCGTGGCCACCCTCGCGATGGCACCCAACCTCGATTACGGCATCCTGACCGGTGCCGGCCTGGCCATCGTGTTGTACTTGTACCGCACCATGAAGCCCCGGGTGTCCGAATTGGCCCGTTACGAGGATGGCACCCTGCGCGAGGCTCAGCGTTACGGCCTCGAAACCGGCGAGAAGGTCGGGCTGATGCGTTTCGACGGGTCGCTCTACTTCGCCAACGTGCCCTATTTCGAAGACGCCGTGCTCGACCTGGTGGCGAGCCACCCCCAGGCGAAGTACCTGATCATCGTCACCAAGGGCATCAACGAGATCGATGCCTCCGGCGAAGAAGTGATCCATCAACTCGTGCACCGCCTGAAGGCCCGCGGGGTCACTCTGGTGTTTGCCGGGGTCAAGGCTCAGGTACTGGAGGTCATGGAACGCACCGGGCTGAACGAGATCATCGGCAAGGACAACATCTTCAAGTCCACGAACGAGGCGGTGAAGGTCGTCTCCGAGCGGGTGGGCGAGCCACTCCAGTAACGCCGACTCATGCGGCCCCGCGACTTGCCCGGGAATGACTGCATTGAGTGGTCGTTTCCGGGTAGACTGGGGCCTGTTCGAAAAAACCATCAGGAGTTGATCGTGTCCCGAGACCAGATCGTCCGTTCGAGCCGCAATCCGTCCGCGACCGGCTCCATCAGCGAGACCATCTCTACCAACCGGGTCATCCGGCAGACCTACATGCTGCTGTCGCTGACCCTGGCCTTCAGCGCCATCACCGCATTCACGGCGATGGCCCTCAATGCCCCGCCGGTCCACTGGATCTTCCTGCTGGCGGTACTGATCGGTGGCCCCTTCGCAATCAACGCTGCCCGGAATTCGGCGCTTGGCCTGGTCCTGACCTTCGCCTTCACCGGCGTGCTGGGCTTCTTCCTGGGTCCGATTCTGAGCATGTACCTGGGGCTTCCCAACGGGCCACAGATCGTGGGCAACGCATTCGCGGCCACGGCGATCGCGTTTGTCACGCTTTCCGGTTACGCCCTGGCCACCAAGAAGGACTTCAGCTTCCTGGGGGGCTTCATCGTCGTGGGTCTGGTCGTGGCCCTGCTGGCGATCGTCGCCAATCTGTTCCTGGCGATTCCGGCCCTGTCGCTGGCAATCTCGTCAGCGGTCGTCCTGCTGTTGTCGGCCGCCATCCTGTTCGACACCAGCCGCATGATCCACGACGCCGAGGCCAATTACATCATGATGACGGTATCGCTGTACGCGAACCTCTACGTGATGTTCCTGCACCTGCTGAACCTGTTCCACTTCTTCATGGGTGACAACTAACACCCGTCGGTGAATCTACGGCACGACCTGGGCCCCGCACTGCGGGGCCCTTTTCGATTGGGGGCATGATGACCGAGCTGCGCAGGGGCGTATTTCTGGATCTGGCCACGGTGGACCGTGGGGACCTCGATCTCGCGCCTCTGCGTGATGCCCTCCCCGACTGGACCCTGCATGCCCGAGGCGGCGAGGCCGAACGCAACGGGCACCTCGCCACCGCGGATGTCGTGGTCACCAACAAAGTGGTCCTGGATGCGGATTTCCTGGACGCTGCACCGCACCTGAAACTGGTGTGCGCTGCCGCAACCGGCGTCAACAATATCGATCTTGATGCGGCGGCGCACCGGGGTATTCGCGTTTGCAACGCGCGCGACTACGCGACCGACTCGGTGGTTCAACACCTGTTTGCGCTCCTGCTGACCCTGGTAACCCGGCTCGACGACTACCGCGCGGATATCCGTGCCGGGCGCTGGAGCACCTCGGACCAGTTCTGCCTGCTGAACCACCGGATTGACTGCCTGGCGGAGATGCGCCTGGGGATCATTGGATGGGGTGTGCTGGGCCAGGCGACCGCACGTCTGGCCCGGGCCTTCGGGATGCAGGTACAAGTCGCTGAAGGGCACCGGGCGGCGGATCCGGCGGACCGAGTCGAACGCATCCCGCTCGACGAGCTCCTCGCGACCAGTGATGTCGTCAGCCTCCATTGTCCCCTTACACCCGACACCCATCACCTGATCGACGGTGCCGCGCTGGAACGCATGCGCCCCGGGGCCCTGTTGCTCAACACCGCCCGCGGCGGCCTGGTGGAGCCATTCGCTCTCGCCGAGCAGTTGCGGAGCGGGCACCTGGGCGGGGCCGGCATCGACGTAGTCGATCCCGAACCGCCGCCCGCGGACCATCCGCTGCTGGCCGACGATATCCCGAACCTGGTACTGACCCCGCACACGGCCTGGGCCGCGCGTTCCTCTCGCCAGCGCGTAATCGCGGAAGTGGCCGCGAACATCCGGGCCTTCGCCGCCGGCCAGCCCCGCAATGCCGTAAACTGAGACCCGACCATGGAAACCGATGCCCTGCAGAAACGTCTGGAGGAACTGGAGATTCGTCTCGCCCACCAGGAGTTTATCCAGGACGAGCAGGCACGGGTGCAGCTCGAACTGCAGCAGGCCAATGACGAGCTGCGCCGACAGGTGCAGTGGCTCCGGGACCGCCTGCGCGAACTCGAAGGTCGCGAAGGGGCCGAGCCGGGTGGACATGAACCGCCCCCGCATTACTGACGACGGGTCATGAACATCGAGATCCGTCCCGCGGACGGCTTCGAGCAGGCCGCCGAACGCCTGCGGCGCGAACTGAACAATGTCGGGTACGAAGGCCCCGTGGATACAGCCCTGGCGCTCGAGCTCAACGCATCGGGCCTGACCCTGATTCGCGATACATCCCGCCCCCCGCTCCGCCTGCATCTGGACTTCACCGCGGGTCGACAGGGCTACCGGCTGGCCCACAGCCAGCAACAGCGCGAGGGACTGGTCCGCGCGCTGGGCCAACCGCCGCAGGGTGCGCTGATTGTCGATGCTTCGGCTGGACTGGGACGCGATGCCCTGCTGCTCGCGGCGCGCGGGTACCGTGTAATGGCCTGGGAGCGGCATCCGGTCGTGTATCAGCTCCTCGCGGATGCCCTGGAACGGGCCTCGCGGCATCCCGCGCTGACCGACAGCATCCGCCGGATCCACCTGTATGCGGGACCGTACGACCCGTCGCAAACGACCGAACGTCCCATTGCCGGGGTATTCGATCCGATGTTTCCCGAACGTGCCAAGCGCGCGGCGGTAAAGAAGGAGATGCAGCTCCTGCAGGCCCTGATGCCCACCCGGCCGGATGCCGACGCCGCACAGACTCTCGCGCAACTGCGCGCCCACGTGGAACGCCGCGTAGTGGTCAAACGCCCGCTACAGGCACCACCACTGGGCCCTGACCCGCCCCATGGCAGCGTGCGCGGGAAGAGTGTCCGCTTCGACATCTACCACACGCCGCCACCGGCCGATCCGCTCGCCCCGACGGAATAAAACAGCCGCAAGGGAATTCTCAGCCCGGGGAAACCGCACCCAGCGCCGGCGGACGCAGGGTCAAGGGTCCGTCCTTCCCAGAATCAACCGCTCACCAATGAAGCGGTGAGGCGGGATCGCAAGATTGCGCCGCGCGTCCTGCCCGGCCAGTACGCGGCCCGCCGCATCGTAGCGTCCGCCCCGACAGCGGTCCACGAACCCACCGCTCCATCCCTCCGCCGCGTCCGGACGCACCAGATCCAGCTCGCACCCGAGGTCGGTACTCTCGCCCACCACCACCAGCCACGGCGGCCGCAGGCTGCGCACAGGCTGCTCCAGGCCATCCGGTTGCCAGCCACGACGACCCTCCGGATCCACCAATCGGTGATCCGGCTCCAGGGCACCGATCAGGGCCGCATCGCGGTGCACCACCAGGACATGTCGCCCTGACCAGCGCAGACGCTGCATTTCCCCGGGCCCAATTGGCGCCAGATCGACGACCTTTTGCTCCTCGGCCCCGCGGAACACTGACAGGCTGTAGCCGAGCAGCACGGAGACCATCACCAGCACGCCCGCCAGCGCCATCAGCTTGAGCAGGGCCCGCATCCGCACCCGGGCCAGTGAGTCGCCAGAGTTCCGCATTCATCATCCTTCCCGGTCCCTGCTGCCGGGGCTTCCCGGCAACCGCGCTGAAGCCTACACTACCCGCCATGAAACAGCCCAATCGCTCCAACCGGCAATATGTCGGCCTCTACAACGACATGTACGCGGGCATGACCCCGATCGGCAACGTGATCCGTGATGCTTGGGTGTTCGGCCTCATCCCCGAAACCGAGACCTGCGAGGGCTGGGATGTCTCGCGCATCCAGCAGCTTCACAACCAGGTCAACGAGGAGTGGGACAAATACGGCCTGCGGGTCGGCAACCTGTCACCGGAACTGCGCGAACGGCACGAACGTATCCATCAGGAGGCCATCCATCGTGCCCGCGAGCATGGCTGGGTGCCCGGCCAGGATATCGACAGCGAGATGGGCGACGACGCCTGATGGATGCCGGTCCCGAAACCGAACCCCTGCTACGCGGATTGATCGCGGTCGGGGCGCTGCTGGCGGCCCTCGCAGTGGTACTTGGCGCATTCGGCGCCCATGGCCTCGAGCAACGGCTTTCGGAGCGCGCGCTCACGACCTGGCATACGGCAGTCCAGTACCACTTCATCCATGCCCTGGCGCTATTGCTGCTGGCGGCCTTGTGGTCCCACCTGGCGTCGGCCTGGGCCCTCGCGAGCGCGGTCGCGCTGGTGGTCGGTGTGCTGCTGTTCTCCGGCAGCCTGTATGCCCTGGCGCTCGGGGCTCCGCGCGTGCTCGGGGCGGTGGCACCTCTGGGGGGCACAGCCTTCATCCTGGGCTGGATAGGGCTGGCGATCGCGGCCTCGCGCGCCTGACCTATAATGGCCCACCTCACCCTCCAACCCGTTGCGAGCCTTGCATGAGTCAGACCTCCTTCGCCCTGTTCGCCGAACAGACACTCGACGATATCCAGAACCGCCTGAGTGACCAGGACGGCCTCGATGATGTCGATATCGACATGATCGACGGCGTGATGACCCTCGAATTCGAAGATGGCGCGCAGATCATCCTGAATCGTCAGGAGGCCGCCCAGCAGATCTGGCTATCCTCGCCGGAGGGGCCCGCCCACTTCGGCTATTCGGAACAGGAAGGGGCCTGGATCGACGACCGCAATGGCGAAGATCTGCACCAGGTCCTGGTCCGCATCCTTGCCGGAAAACTCGGCGTCCGAATCGAACTCTGACGCCCGGGTGCGCGGTGGCTACCGGAGGAACGGTGCTTTCGCCAATCCGAAGCACCGTGAAGCATGCGTAGCAAGAAGATCGCGAGACTAGCCCGGATGTTGCATGAATTCGCGTGATAATCGCGCAGGATATGGGCTGCACAGGGGAGTGTCCGAAAGAGTACCGTATTGGGCGATACGTCCGACCCAGGAACATCCCCTGTGCGGGCCAGAAACCCGCGAGGGCGCGTGCAATCCATGAAACATCCGGGCTGGCGGCATGCCTCGCACGCCACTAGTCCCGCTCGTCGCGGGCCGTCCTGTTGGCCCCGGTCGTCGACGCGCCCGTTCCCGGTTTCGGGGAAGATACCCCCTCCCCGTCCACTGGCGGCTCCTCTTCCAGCGCTCGCAGATGCGCCTCCACCTCGGCGAGCACCGGATGGGGCTTGTCCTCCTCCAGCGCCACGTCGATCGCGCGCAACGCCTCGACTGCCTCGGGATCCCCACGCAGGGGCATGCGCGCGATCCCCAGCGCCAGCATCCGGAACTGGCGAAACACCAGATAACTGGCGGTAGCCACCAGCAGGGCCCCCCACATGTTGTCCTGGAACCAGAGCCAGACGGCGGCGGCGTAGCCACCGAAAGTCAGCACAAAAATCGCCAGTGCAACGCGATGGGAGCGAGCCACCAGGGCCTCCAGCACGTCGCGGTTGCGGATCACGAAATCACGTTCGAAGTGCACAATCGGGTTTCCTTGGCGGTTCAGGGTTACGGTGAGCGCTGGGCGCGCCACCGTTCGAAGGTTGGATAGTCCTCGTAGGCGCGCGTGAGCACGAAATCCATCACATTGCGCAGCCGGTTCAAGTGGACCACGGAATCGATCCGAATGATCTCCCGCCCCCGCTCGTCGAAGAAAATCAGGGTCGGTGCCCAGTGCACGTCCAGTGCCGCGGCCCACTCCCGGGCCGTGGTGCGCTGACCGTCCGGGGTCAGCACCGGCGTATGGTCGTCATCCGCATCCAGCTGGACCGCCTCCATCCCGCGGACACGTTCCAGCACCGCCTCCTCCTGCAACGGCTCCGAATGCAGGATATCGCAGGCATGGCAGGCCTCGCGCTCGAAGAACACGACCAACGGCCGGTCCGCCGGGATCCGGCTGCGATCCAGGGCGTAGGGAGGATCAATGAAAAACTCCCGCTCGTTGATGTCATCCAGCTCGAACTTGGGCGGCGGATTGGCCCGCTCGAGGTATTCACGAAAGCTCGACTTGCGGTCATGCCGCTCGATCACGTAGTCCAGCAGCGCGCGGAAGCGGTACGGCGGGTAGTAACCGCGCATATAGTGGATGCGTTCACCATGCTCGTCATAGAACGCGATCGATGGCGTGAAGTTGAGGCGCTGCTGCGCGGCATAGCGACGCTCGATGCGCGTCTCCCCGTCCAGCCCGGTGACCTCGCGGGTCCCCAGCGCATCGATCGCCACGACGTTGAAGTGCCCCGACAGGTATTCGCGGATGTCGTCCTGGGCAAAGTTCACGTCAAACAGGGCCTCGCAGTACGGGCAGTCTTCCATCCCGAAATACACCGCCAGCCCCATCTTGCCGTCGTCAATCGCCTCCTCGAGGTCCTCGCGCAGGTCCAGGAAGCTCTGCTGGAACCAGGCCGGCGTATGCAGCCCGATGCTGCGCGGCGTATCGTCAAAACGCAGGCCGCGATCCTCCGCGGCCAGGGGCATCCACGCGAGCAGCAGGCCAACGCCCGCTACGCCGACCAGCAGCCGGCTGAGTGTGAGACGGAAGCAACGATTCAGGGGCACGATCTCCTCGTCCGGCCGAATGTCCGGGTCAGGGCTTACTGTTCGGACGGCGGTTCCAGTACCGAGGTTCCCCCCAGGTAGGGCTGCAATTGCGCGGGGATGCGGATCGAACCGTCGGCCTGCTGGTGATTCTCCAGCAGCGCGACCAGGGCGCGGCCCACCGCGACTCCGGAGCCATTGATGGTATGCACGAGCTCCGGCCGTTCACCCGCCTTTGGTCGGAAGCGCGCCTGCATGCGCCGCGCCTGGAAGGCCTCGAAACTGGAGCAGGACGAGATCTCGCGATAGGCGTCCTGCCCCGGCAGCCAGACTTCCAGATCATAGGTCCGCGCGGCCGAGAAGCCCATGTCGCCGGCGCTGAGCAGCATCACCCGATAGGGCAGCTCCAGGGCCTGGAGCACGGCTTCGGCATGCCCCAGCAGTTCTTCCAGGGCCGCGGGGGAGGCCTCCGGCCGAACGATCTGCACCAGTTCGACCTTCTCGAACTGATGCTGACGGATCAGGCCGCGCACATCCCGCCCGTAGCTGCCCGCCTCGGAGCGAAAACAGGGCGTATGGGCCACCATCTTCAGCGGCAGTGACTCCGCCTCCAGAATCTGTTCGCGAACCAGGTTGGTCAGCGGCACCTCGGCGGTCGGGATCAGCCGGAAGCGCTGATCGCAATTCACCGAAAACAGGTCCTCGTCGAACTTCGGGAGCTGTCCGGTGCCCTCCAGCGACTCCGGGTTCGCCAAGTACGGGACATAGGTCTCCTGATACCCATGCCGCTCGATGTGCAGATCGAGCATGAACTGGGTCAGGGCCCGATGCAGACGCGCCATCGCACCGCGCATGACCACAAACCGCGCCCCGGCCACCCGCACCGCCGCCTCGAAGTCCAGCCATCCGCCGGGGAGCCCCAGATCGATGTGATCACGGGGTGTGAACTCGAATTCACGCGGAACCCCCTCGCGCCGAACCTCCACGTTGGCCGATTCGTCGAGCCCGTCGGGCACATCCGCCTGCGGCAGGTTGGGGATCTGCATCAGCAGCGCATCGAGTTCTGCCTGCACCACATGCAGATCGGTCTCGCACTGCTTGAGCTCCTCGCCCAGGCGCCCAACCTCTGCCTTCAGCGGTTCGATATCCTCGCCGCGCGCCTTCGCCTGGCCGATCCCCTTGGAACGGGTGTTGCGTTCGGCCTGCAGCTCCTGCGTACGGACCTGCAACTCCTTGCGCCGCGCCTCCAGTTGTTCGAAGCGCGCGCGGTCCAGCGTATAGCCACGGCGTGCCAGCGCCGCCTCGGTGGCGTCGAGTTCCTGGCGCAGGCAACGGATATCAAGCATGGGTCGTCCAGTTTCCAGTCGTCATGGGGTCGGGAAATGCCGGGGAAGTCTACGTTTGACGCCGCCCTGCGTCCACGCCTGTCAGCCGGAGACCGGCCCGGCCCCGAGGACCGCGCGCGCACCGTACAGACCGGCTGCCGCAGCCAGGATGCAGCCTGCCAGGCTCGCGCCCATATAGCCCAGTGCACGCGCCCATACCCCGCTGTCCAGCATATGCACCACCTCAAGGGAGAAGGTGGAGAACGTGGTAAACCCGCCGAGCACTCCCACGACCAGCGCCAGACGCCAAGCCGGATGCAGTTCAAAGCGTTCTACCAGCACCACGGCCAGTACCCCGATCAGCAGCGAACCCAGAATATTGATCCCGAGCGTACCCCACGGAAATGCACGCCCGAACTGCGTCACCATCCATTCCTGCATCCCGAGACGAAGGGCCGAGCCGATCCCGCCCCCAACCGCGACCGCGACATAGCTCCAGACCCCGATACTCACCCCGTGCCACCCCTTGCGCCCGCCCGGGCGATTGCAAAACACCTACAGTTTATGCGACCACCAAGCTCCAGGTCAGCGAGCCCCTACCATCGATGCCATGAATACCGCTTCCGAGTCCAGTCCCTTTGCCGACCCCGTCGCGCTGCGGAACGCGATCGAGTCATTGCGCAACCACCTTCCCGCGGATGCGCTGATCCTGGACGAGGCGGAACGCCGCGCCTATGAATGCGATGGCCTGTCGGCCTATCGCCGGATCCCCGGCGTGGTCGCCCTTCCGCGCACCCTCGAGGAACTGCAGACCTGCCTGCGCATCTGCCGCGAGCATGGGATCCCGGTCGTCCCTCGCGGGGCTGGCACCGGCCTGTCCGGCGGCGCCCTGCCCAACCCCGGGGGGCTGCTGCTGTCGATGGCGCGCTTCGACCGGATCCTCGAGATTGATGCCGACAACCGCTGCGCGGTCGTTGAGCCGGGCGTGCGCAATCTGGCCATCTCCGAGGCCGCTGCACCGGCCGGGCTCTACTACGCACCGGACCCCTCCTCCCAGATCGCCTGCTCGATCGGCGGCAATGTCGCCGAGAACGCCGGTGGCGTGCACTGCCTGAAGTACGGCCTGACCGTCCACAACGTCCTCGGGCTCGAGTTCGTCACGCTCGACGGGGAGGTCATCCGCCTGGGGGGCAAGACCCTGGATACCGCGGGGCTCGACCTGCTCGCGTTCCTGGTCGGCTCCGAGGGGATGCTCGGCATCGTCACCGAGGTGACGGTACGGCTGCTACCACGACCCGAGCGCACCCAGGTCCTGCTGGCGGCGTTTGCGGATGTCGAAACCGCCGGACAGGCAGTGGCCGGCATTATCGCCGACGGCCTGATTCCCGCCGGCCTCGAAATGATGGACAACGCGGCGATCCGTGCGGCCGAAGACTTCGTTCACGCCGGCTATCCGGTAGAGGCCGACGCAATCCTGTTGTGCGAACTCGACGGCACCAACGCCGAGGTCTCGGAAGACGTCATGCGGGTGCGCCACAAACTCCTACAGCTGGGGGCCAGCGAGATCCGCACCGCCCGCGACGACACCGAACGCGCGCTGTTCTGGGCCGGGCGCAAGGCCGCCTTTCCTGCCGCCGGGCGCATCTCGCCGGACTATTACTGCATGGACGGCACGATCCCGCGCCACCAGCTCGGCACGGTGCTG
>SKNJ01000156.1 GCA_007120575.1 Thioalkalivibrio sp. | reverse complement strand
TGGATCTGCTCGAACGGCAGGATCCCGGCCGCATCCAGCAACCGCGTATCGATGGCGCACGAACCCTCGTACTCCAGCTCACAGTGCGTGACCCGGGCCTTGTGCAGCTTTCCCTTGAGCATGGTGACGTGCATAGGACGCAATCCTGGCAGTGATCGCCGGCGACTATTCAGGGGGCGCAAAAGTATGCGCGAAACCGGAGGCGGCGGCAAACTGCCACGCATCCGCCCGGTAAATCAGGCGCTCGCATCGGCCGCGCCCCGAATCCGCACGTTGTCGATCAGCCGCACGTGTTCCAGCCAGGCAGCGGCCAGCACCACCAGGTCCTGCCCCGCCAGCGGTGTCCCGGTCTCGGGCTCCTTCAGATCGACCGCGCGGCGAACCGACAGGTACTCCGGGTCGAAACCGGCCTCGCGCAGGCGATCGCTGGCTCGCCGCTCGACCTCGGGGATCCGGTCGGCATCTGCCCGGGTCGCGGCCCGGCACACGGTGGCTACCTCGTCCAGCACCCGTTTGAGTTCCGGGGCAACGGCGCGCGCATCCTCCGACAGCCGGCTGTTGCGCGAACTCAGCGCCAGGCCATCCGGGGCACGCACGGTGGGGATCGCCTCGATCCGGGTCGGGATGTCCAGCCCGTCGACCATGCGCTCGATCAGCCTGAACTGCTGATAGTCCTTCTCCCCGAACAGCGACATATCGGGCCGGACCAGGTTCAGAAGCTTGGTCACCACGGTGGCAACACCATCGAAATGCCCAGGCCTGAACGCCCCCTCGAGGATCTCGGAGAGCACCGGCACCACCACCCGCACCGGCGGGTCGTCGCCCTGAGGGTACATGTCGTCCTCGCTGGGGCAGAAGGCCGCGTCCACCCCGGCCTCGGTCAGCTTGCGCAGATCCGCGTCCAGGGTCCGCGGGTAATGCTCGAGGTCCTCGGCGCGGTCAAACTGCAGCGGATTCACGAAGATCGACACCACCACGCGCTGGGCCCGCTCGCGCGCGTGGCGCACCAGCGCCATATGGCCCTCGTGCAGGTTGCCCATGGTCGGCACCAGCGCGATGGTGCCGCGCTCCTTGCGCGCCCACTCCCGGTGCATGGCCACCAGCTGGGGCCGGTCGCGCAGGACTCGCATCAGCGGAAGGTGTGCGTGTCGTGTTTGGGGAACGAACGCGCCCGCACCGCCTCGGCATAGGCGCGTACTGCGCCCGCCACCGAGCCACCTTCGGCCAGAAAGTCGCACGCAAAACGCGGCGGTTCCGGGGTCAGCCCCAGGACATCCGACAGCACCAGCACCTGCCCGTCGCATTCCGGGCTCGCGCCGATGCCGATGACCGGTACATCCACCGAATGCACGATGGCCCGCGCCAGGGTCTCGGGGATGCTCTCCAGCAGCAGGCACTGGGCGCCGGCCTTCTCCAGGCGGGCTGCCAGCGATTCCAGCTCGGCAGCGGCATGCGGATCGCGGCCCTGCACCTTGTACCCCCCCAGGCGATGCACAGCCTGGGGCGTGAGCCCGACATGCGCGCACACCGGGATCCCGGCCGCAACCAGGCGCTCCACTACCGGCAACTCGGTCTCGCCGCACTCGACTTTGACCATGTGCGCGCCGGCGCGCAGCAAGGCTCCCGCCTGCGCCAGAGCGGTAGCCGGGTCGGCATCCCCGAGGAACGGGATGTCCGCCATGATCAGCGCGTTCTCGCTGCCCCGCACAACCGCCGACACGTGATAGATCATGTCGTCCAGGGTCACCGGCAGGGTGGTCGCGTGCCCCTGCACCACCATCCCGAGAGAGTCGCCCACCAGGATCACGTCGACCCCATTGGCGTCGAGCACCCGCGCGAAGGTCGCGTCGTAGGCGGTGAGGCAGACAATGGGCTCGCTCGCCTGCTTGCGCTGCGCGAGGGTATTGACCGTAATCGCTGGCATGACTGGCCTCCCGGGATGGCTACTCAAATCGGTGTATCAAAGCGTCACGGGCAGCGGGTTGAAGTAGTGCCGGCCACCCTGGATCGGTTCCAGGAACTGCACCAGTTGCCCGAAATCGGCCGAATTGTTGACCCAATCGATCTCGGTCGCGTTCACGATCACCAGTGCCGCTCCTTCGAAATGATAGAAGAAATCGGCGTACGCGGCGTTGAGCCGCTCCAGATAGCCTGCCTCCAGGTGCCGCTCGTACGGGCGTGCGCGGCGCCGGATCCGCTCCGTCAGCACCGACACCGGCGCTTGCAGGTAGATCACCAGGTCGGGGCGCGGCAACCCTGCGCGCAGGTGCCGGAACATCTCGCGATAGATCTCCAGCTCGTCCGGGGGCAGGTTCAGCTCCGCGAACAACGGGTCCTTGTCCATCAGATAATCCGCCACGTGGCGCTGCTCGAACAGCCCCTTCTGCGCCACCGGCGCCAGCTGGCGCACCCGCTGCGAGAGGAAATGCAGCTGGGTCGCGAGGGCGTGCTGTTCCGGATCCTGATAGAAGCGTTCCAGGAACGGGTTCTCGTCCGGGGCCTCGAAGATCCCCTCGGCGCCCAGGTGTTCCGCCAGCAGGCGTGCCAGGCTGGACTTGCCGACCCCGATCGGACCTTCCACCGCGATGAAGTCGAAATCGGCCAGGCTCATCCACGCGCCTCCGCCAGCGCACCCGGGACATCCCCGGCACCCGGCTCGTCGATCGCGACCAGGCCCGCGCCGTCGAAACGCCGCGCGAGCCGCGCCACCGGCCCGTGCCCGGGGATCCTCAGGGCCGGGGCCAGTTCCTGCAACGGCAGCACCACAAAATCGCGCTCGGCAATGCCGGCATGCGGCACGTGCAGCCCCGGCTG
>SKNJ01000022.1 GCA_007120575.1 Thioalkalivibrio sp. | reverse complement strand
GAACTGTTGTCCGGGGCGCAGAAGGAGGCGTACCAGCGGGCCCGCGGCTACCACCATGAGCCGTCGCGCTCGCATGGACATGGGCACCATCACGGGCACTGACCCAGGAGGCTGCGGTCACCGGCCCGGAGGGTGTGAAGCCGCTCGTCGACATGCCTGACAACCCGTACCACACGACGCTCCGCAGAGCGGGGCTGGCTCAGCGGCGTTTCTTGCGGCGCTTCTGGCCTACCTTGATGCGCTGCAGCGCGGCCTGCAGTTCAGCGTGCGCCTCCTTCGGGACCGAGGACGAGCTGCGCAGGCGCAGCCCCTCCTGGCGACGGATGGCGGTCAGACGGCCCTTCTGGATACCGAAGCGCCGGGCCACATCCCGCACCGTGTGCTGGTACGACTTCGGCGGATCGCCGCGGCGGACCCGCGGATGACCGTCCTTGATCTCGATGCTGAAGATGATGCTGACCTGCCAGATCAGCAGGGCGCCCGCGACCAGCAGCAGCGCAATCATCAACAATAGCGAGATCAGCATGGTGTCCCCTCCAGTGGGATGGGCCCGAAGCGCTCGGGCCGGTTGCAAATGGGTCGGGCTGATCGTAGCACCCGAGCCTGGCTATGCGATCCCGTGCACGTCAATCGGATGAAAATCATCCGGACTTCCGCGTGCAGTCCGGCTTTCCGCGAGACAGCTTCCAAATGCTCTTGATGCACAATTGTTGATATAATGTGCCAAATGCACTCGTATGGGAGTGTGCCATGAGCACTGCGGAAACGCTGGCCACGGAACGTGCCGATGTCCTGCGCGAGGCCCTGGTCAATACCGGCAAGGCGCTGGGTCTGACCCAGGCGGAGCTGGGCGAGGTGATCGGACGCGGACGTACGGACATAAGCCGCGGCAATATCGACCCGTCCAGCAAGCCGGGCGAACTGGCACTCCTACTGATCCGCTGCTATCGCGCCCTGTACGTCCTGACCGGCGGGGATGCCGCGGCCATGAAGCACTGGATGCATACGCCGAATCATCACACTGGCGGTGTGCCGGCCGAGCAGATCCGCACGGTGCAGGGGCTGGTGGGTGTGCTGGAGTACCTCGACGCCATCCGCGGCAAGTTGTGAAGCGAGGCTGACATGCCGGACTGGAATGCGCGGGTCGAGGCGGCGCCGCGCGTCACGCTGAGAGGAGAGGTCCTGCGTCTGGTCGAGAGCCAGGAGCAGGTTGCCACCAACCAGCTTGTTTCCACGCTGGAGCGTCAGGCCGTGCTGGAGGAGATGCTGGAGGCGACAAAGCCGCCCCGGCGCCCGGGCACGGAACGGCTGCATTACCTGCTGGCGACCCCGTTTCGCTATCCGCCGCTGCGCCATGGCTCGCGCTTCGGCCGTCGCCACGAGCCCAGCCTATTCTACGGCGCCCTGCGCGAGCGTACGGTCCTCGCCGAGGCGGCCTATTACCGCTTTGTCTTCTGGTACGGCATGGCGACCCCGCCGCCCTCCAAGCTCGACACCCAGCACACCCTGTTCGCCGCGCGCTACCAGAGCACCAATGGCATGCAGCTCCATCGGCCCCCGTTTGCGGAATTTTCCGAGGTGCTGCGTCACCCGGCCGACTACCAGGCCACCCAGGCCCTGGGCTCGAGCCTGCGCGAGGCGGGCATCGACCTGTTCGAGTACGCCTCGGCTCGCGACGTGGAGAGCGGGTTCAATCTGGCGCTCTTCAGTCCACGCCCGTTCACCCGCCTTCGGCCCACGCGCCAGGATGCCTGGCTGTGCCAGCTCACTGCCGACCATGTCCGCTTCCTCAAGCCCTGCGATGGTGCCCTGCACGATTTTCCCCTGACGCAGTTCCACTACCAGGGCCGGTTCCCGGTCCCCGCGTGATCACGGCCCGAATACCTGTCATTGCGAGGCCTCGAAGAGGCCGTGGCCATCGGCGGGTTTCGGGGTCTGCTACGCTGCGGCCCTTGTCGGAAAGGAGAGAACAGATGACGGTGGAAGCGCTCAAGGAACGGTTTTCGCATCCGGACGTCCGGTTTCGTCAGCAGGATGCGCTAGGGAAACACTGATTCATGTACACGTTCGCGTTGGTACCCCAGGTTTTCCGAGACAAGGCGCGCCGCGCAGCGCCGTAGCCATTCTACGGCCAAGCGGCGCAACGCAGGATCGGGGAACCTGGGGCACCAACCCCACGGGGGCTCGGCCGCTTTTGCGCGCGCACGGCGTTGCGGCTCCCTTGTGCAGAATGACTGCACGGCAGTCACCGCGCCTTGTTCGCACGCAAAAGCGACTCGAGCGCGAACGCGTACATGAATGAGTGTTTCCCTAGTGATGGTCGATATCGAGAATGCGCACGGCAGCGCGTCGCTCACGACCTTTGGTGCGACACTGCTGAGCTATCGTCCGAAGGGTGGCGCCGATGTGCTGTGGGTGAGCGATACCGCACTGTACGACGGCAAGAAACCGGTGCGTGGCGGCGTGCCCGTCTGCTGGCCTTGGTTCGGGCCGTACGACCCGGCGGTGCTGGGGCCGGACCCGAGTGACGAGCACAAGAAGGGGCACGGGATCGCGCGCTATGCGTTCTGGGATGTCGAGTCCGTGGAATCGGTCGGCGATGCCACGCGCGTCGTGTTCGTGTTGCACCCGGACGATGACATCCGCAAGGCCTGGCCCCTGGATTTCGTGTTGCGCCTGCACGTCACCCTCGGCGAGTCCCTGGAGATGACGCTGGAGGGCGAGAACCGCAGCGATCGCGAGTGGCGCGTGTCGGAGGCCTTCCACACCTATTTCGGCGTAGGCGAGGCCGAGGGCCTGGTGGTGCGCGGGCTGGACGG
>SKNJ01000248.1 GCA_007120575.1 Thioalkalivibrio sp. | reverse complement strand
AGAGTTGAAGAGTTGAAAAGTTGAATCTTAAACCCATTAAACTTTTAAACTTTTAAACCTGTTGGGATTTTTCAGGGTTTTAACTGCCGCACTGCCTGCGAGAAAACGCTAAATGACATTTCGACATTTCAGACTTTTTACTTACTCATCACGTTTAAACACGAAAATCAAGAATACCATGAAACCTCTGTTCATTGCATTGTTTATAGCGGCGGTGGCCCTGTCTGCCTGCAGGCCGGCGGTTGATCACAACGGGCAGGTCGCACCCCACCTCGAACCTGTGGTGGCCGAAGGCTCGTTGTTCATTATCGGCGGCGGCAGCCGACCGGCCCACATGGTCGAACGCATGGTAGAGGAAGCCGGGCTCCGAAACGGCGGCTATGTGGTGATCCTGCCCATGGCCAGCGCCGAACCCGATTCGGCCATCATCTGGTCGGGCGAGCAGTTTTTCCTCCAGGGCATCGACCAGGTCGCCGGCTTCAACTTCAAACCGGGCGAAGAACCCTCGGAAGAGCGGCTGGATTCGCTTAAAAATGCCTCGCTGATCTACATCAGCGGCGGAAGCCAGGGACGCTTCATGGACATCGTGCTCAACACCCCCATTCATGAGGCCATCCTCGAGGCCTACAAAGAGGGCGCCATGATCGCCGGCACCAGCGCCGGGGCCGCCGTCATGAGCGAGAAGATGATCACCGGCGATGAGCTGCGCCACCCCGAATACCGACCCACCTATGCGGTGATCGAAGCAGAGAACATGGAACTTGCCGAAGGGCTGGGGCTGATCAAAACCGCCATCATCGACCAGCACTTTGTGTGGAGAAGCCGGCACAACCGCTTAATCACCGGCATCCTGGAACACCCCCAGCTGCCCGGCATCGGCATCGACGAGTCCACGGCCATACTGGTCCGGGGCAATACCGCAGAGGTGGTGGGCGATTCGCAGGTGCTGATGTACCGCAACCAGCATGGATCGGTCAATACGCACGAGTACAAACTGGGGGGCTTCGACCTCCGGCTCGATGTGTTTTTGCCCGGCGACATCTTCATCATCCGCCTGCTGACAGACGAAATAGGCACCCGTTAACCCGATAAACCCCGCCGCATGTTACAAAAAGTTCCCCACACCTATGTGATCGTATTTTCCATCATTGTCATTGCCGCCATTTTGACCTGGTTCATCCCCCCGGGCAAATATGTGGAGGACACCGTGGTCATCGACGGGCAGCCCGAGTCGACCCTGGTGTTCTATTTTGAAGACGAGCTGCCGGACGTTTACGAACTCGACGCCCAGGTGCAGACATGGCAGGTGCTTTCGGCCCTGTTCAATGGTTTTGTGCGGCAGTCAAACATCATCGTCTTCATCCTGATCATCGGGGGGGCTTTCTGGATCATGAACCAGACCAGGGCCATCGATGTGGGCATCATGTCGTTTCTGAAGCGCGCCCGCAAGCTCGAAAGCAACCGGCTGATGAGGCGCATCGGCGTCGACAACATCATCATTGTCATGGTGATGCTTCTGTTCAGCAGTTTTGGCGCCATCTTCGGCATGAGCGAAGAGACCATCGCCTTTGTCATCATACTGATCCCCCTGGCCATATCGATGGGCTATGATTCCATCACCGGGGTGTGCATGGTGTACATAGCGGCCCATCTGGGCTTTGCCGGCGCCATCCTCAATCCCTTCACCATCGGCATCGCCCAGGGCCTTGCCGGGATCCCCCTGTTCTCGGGCATCGAATACCGTTTGTTTGCCTGGCTTCTCATCAATATAACGGGCATCGGCTTTGTGCTGCATTATGTGTCGCGCATACGCAAAAATCCCCGTTCTTCGATCATGTACGAAGAAGACAGCTACTGGCGCTCGAAGAAGTCGGAGAAAACAAACGATATCGCCTACCATACCCCCCGGATGGCTTGGGTGGTCTATGGATTGGTGCTGCTGGTGCTTGCCGTGTTTTCGTACTTCCACCCGGTTTCTACGCTTACCGTGGGCGCGTCTTCCTTCAGTTTCCCGGTTTTGCCCGTTTCGACGGCGGTGTTTGTGCTGGCTGGCGCCATGACACTGAAAAAGTCGGTGCATTTCTTTATCCTGCTGCTGCTGGCCTACACCATACTCTTTTTGATCGTGGGGGTAATGGGGTACGGATGGTATGTGATGGAGATCGCCACCCTCTTCCTGGGCATGGGCATCGCCTCAGGGCTGGCCGTTGAAAAGTCGGCCAACGACATCGCCAACTCCTTTCTCGACGGGGTAAAAGACATTATGTCGGCCGCCATCATCGTGGGGCTTGCCGGGGGCATCATCGTGGTGCTCGAAGACGGGGGCATCATCGACACCATACTGTACGGGTTGTCGCGCTCGCTCGGGCAGTTCGGCAATGTGGCCTCGGTGGGGGTGATGTATGTGATCCAGACCATCATCAACATCGTGATCCCCAGCGGATCGGCCAAAGCCGCCATCACCATGCCCATCATGGCGCCCTTCAGCGACCTGATCGGGATCTCGCGGCAGGCCACCGTCATGGCCTTTCAATTCGGCGATGGCTTCACCAACATGATCACCCCTACATCGGGAGTGCTGATCGCCGTGCTGGGCGTTGCCCGCATTCCCTTCCACAAATGGGTGCGCTGGGTAACGCCCCTGATCGTCATCCTCATCATCCTTGGCTTCTTGCTGCTGATCCCCACGGTAACGATGGAGCTGAGTGGGTTTTAGGAAGATAGTAAGTAGTAGGTAGTAGGTAGTAGGTAGGAAGAAGAAAGTTGAAAAGTTTAAGAGTTGAAAAGTTGAAAAGTTTAAGAGTTGAAAAGTTGAAAAGTT
>SKNJ01000191.1 GCA_007120575.1 Thioalkalivibrio sp. | reverse complement strand
GTCGCCGCCGCGATCGAGCAGCACTACTGGCCGCGCCAGTCCGGCTCCGAGCTGCCGGACGCCCCGCTGGCCCAGGCGCTGGCGCTGGCCGATCGCCTCGACACGCTGGTGGGGATCTTCGCCATCGGCAAGCAGCCCACCGGCACCAAGGATCCGTTCGCCCTGCGCCGCGCCGCGCTGGGGCTGGTGCGTATCCTGGTCGAGCGCGAACTGCCGCTGGCCCTGACCCCGCTGCTGCGGGCCGCCGCCGAGCCGATCCGCGCACGCGTGCCGGAGGCCGACCAGGCCGTGGAGCCGGTACGCGAGTACATCCTCGAGCGACTGCGCGGGTACCTGCTGGAGCAGGGTCAGGCGCACGAGACCATCGAGGCGGTGGCCGCGGTCGCGCCGGATTCCCCGCTGGACTTTGCCCGCCGCGTGCGCGCGGTCAGCCTGTTCCGCGAACGCCCCGAGGCCGAGGCCCTGGCCGCCGCGAACAAGCGGATCCACAACCTGCTGCGCAAGGCGGGCGAGGAGGCCGAGGCGGAACTCGATCCCGAGGCCCTGGCGCTGGACGAGGAGCGCCAGCTGTACCAGGGGCTGCAGGCGGTGCGCCCGGGGGTCGAGCAGGCCGTGGCCGCCGGCGACTACCTGCATGCCCTGGGCGAGCTGGCGGGCCTGCGCGATCGCGTGGATACCTTCTTTGACCAGGTGATGGTGATGGCCGAGGACGCCGCCGAGCGGCGCAACCGGCTGGCCCTGCTGCGCGAACTGCGCCGGGCCTTCGAGGCCGTGGCCGACATCGGCCGCCTGGCCACCGGATAGGCCCTTTCCATGCTGCCCCTGATCCGCGGCCTGTTGTTCCAGGTAGGCTTTATCGGTTCGATACTGGTGTTCGGGCTGCTGGTGCCGCCGCTGATCTGGCCGTTCTCGCGCCCGGTTCGCTATCGCGTGTTGACCCAGTGGGGCCGCTTCAACATCTGGTGGCTGCGCATGACCTGCGGCATCGACTACCGGGTGCGCGGTGCCGAGCACATCGATCCCTCGCGTCCCCATGTGGTGTTGTCGAAACACCAGTCGGCCTGGGAGACGGTGGCCTTCGTCATGATCTTCCCGATGCAGACCTGGGTGCTCAAGCGCGAGCTGATGCGGATTCCCCTGTTCGGCTGGACCTTGTCCATGCTCGACCCGGTGCCGATCGACCGCGAGGCCGGGCGCCAGGCGCTGGAGAACCTGGTGACCGAGGGCCAGCAGCGCCTGGACGCGGGCCGCTGGGTGATCGTGTTCCCCGAGGGGACGCGCGTGGCCCCGGGCGAACACGGGCGCTATCGCCAGGGCGGCGCGATGCTGGCGGCACGTGCCGGCTACCCGGTCCTGCCGGTGGCGTTGAACAGCGGGAGCTTCTGGCCCAAGAAGGGTATCCGGCGCTACCCCGGCACCATCGAGGTGGTGATCGGGGCGCCGATCGAGACCGCGGGGCGCAAGCCCGTCGAGGTGCTGGCCGAGGCCGAGGAGTGGATCGAGACCACCATGGCCGGGATCGAGCCGCGCCCGGCCAACACCCCCGCGGAGAAGCCGAATGGCCAGTGAACCCGTGATCAGCGCGCCGCTGGTCGAGCTGCGTGACCGGACGATCTACCGGATCGGTGATTCGCAGCCGGCCGTCTGGCTGATCGACGACCTCGAGCTGGGCGGCATCCTGGTCAACGCACCCGCGTACTCCGGGCCATTACTGGGGGCGATCCGGGCGTTTACCCAGCCCGCCTACCTGTTCCTGCCGAGCCGTCATGGCGCGCAGGACCTTGACGCCTGGCGCGGCGCGGGGCTGGAGACCCTGGCGTTCGAGGCCGAGGCCCCGGCAATCCGCGCCGCCGGTGGCGAGATCGACATCGCATTCAACCGCAAGCAGCGCCTGTCGCGCACCATCGACTTTCTGCCGATGGCCGGCGTGACCGACGGGACCTGCGCGCTGCGCCTGAAGAACCTGCCCGGCGTGGTCTTCTTCGGCCCCGCGCTGGCCCCGGGCGCGGATGGCTGGCCCACGCTGATCCAGAACCCCGAGGATCACTCCTTCGAGGCGCGCCTGTTCGGCGCGCTGGGCGTGAAGGATCTGAAATTCGCCTACGCCTTCTGCGACCGCTTCGATCCCGCCACCACGCAGTTCGGCCCGGACGCTGACCAGCACATCCAGGCCCGTATCGAGGCCGTGTTCGACGAATAAAGAAGTGCCGCGACGGCCCCTGCATGTGCCGTGCGGTTGGGGGCGGTGTCTGCCGATTGCCGCTTCGCTTCGCTCCTCGCAATGACGGGGCTGTGTGCGTCAGGTGCGGGTGATCAGGGTCTGGATCACGTGACCGGCGGCGGTCAGGCCAAAGATCGCCGGCAGGTAGGAGATAGTGCCGTTGACCGAGCGCGGGCGCGCGCCGTCGGCGACCGGGCGGTGCTCGGTGCCCTTGCGCGGCTGCTCGATGGAAAACACTACGGGGTAGTCGAGATGTGCGCCCAGGCGACGCAGGTGCTTGCGCATCTGGCGCGCCAGTGGGCATACGCGAGTCTGCGCCAGCGCTCCGACCCGGACCGCGGTCGGATCGATGCGGCCACCCGCCCCCATGCTGGAGATTACAGCCTGGCCGCGGGCCTGGGCGGTCGCCACCAGCGCCGCCTTGCAGGCGATGGAGTCGATCGCGTCGAGCACGAAATCGGCGTCGTCCGGTAGCAGTCCGGCAATGGTGTCGGGCCGCAGAAATTCCCGTCGAGCGGTGACCACGATTTCCGGGTCGATGTCCCGGATTCGGGCCTCCATGATCGTGGTCTTGGGGAGGTCGACGGTGGAGCGCAGCGCGACCAGCTGGCGGTTCAGGT
>SKNJ01000107.1 GCA_007120575.1 Thioalkalivibrio sp. | reverse complement strand
TGCCCGGCTGCGGGCGCGCCTCGCCGACAATGTCGGTATCCACGCCTGCCATGATGCGCAGCAGGGTGGATTTGCCCGCGCCGTTGTAGCCCAGCACGCCAGTCTTGGCGCCCGGGAAGAAATTCAGGTTGATGTCCTTGAGGATGTACTTCTTCGGCGGGACGATCTTGCCCACGCCGTTCATGGTGAAGATGTACTGCGCCATGGTGCTCCTGAGACGAATGCGGTTTGGATGAGGTGGCGGCCACTCGTGGTCCGCGCTGGCTCCGCACTTTACCATCCCGAGGGGGGCAGGGGCGCGTCCGCCGGGTTCCGCCTGTACTCGTTGAAGACCGGCAGGAACCGGGCAACACGTCGGATGTTCCGGGCTACGTGGGATGTCTGATGGAGGGGCAGGGCGCGGTCGAAAAACCTGGACACCCGGGATTCCGAATGCCGCATGCCCGGCGCGAGCTGCTATCTTGAAGCGATGAGCGGGAATCAACGGGGGCAGGTGCACCAGGCCTTGCGCAGTGCCACGGCGGCAGCGCACCACGCGCTGGACCGTCATCGGCTGTTGGGGCGGCTGACAGGCAGGGATCTCACCCGCGAGCAGTACGCTGAAACGCTCGCGGGCATGTACCGCCCGCATGCCCGACTGGAGCGGTGGGTTCATGCAAGCCGCCATCATTTTGAGTCGGGACTCGAGTTGTCACCACGTCTCGCGCGACTGGAAACGGATCTGGTCGAGTTGGGCCAGCCCGTCCCCCCGGCTTCGCAGACACCGCCGGATTTTGCGGATGGACGTGCGGCCTGGTGGGGTCGGGTTTACGTGCTGGAAGGATCGCGCCACGGCAGTGCGGTGATTGCCCGGTGCATCCGTTCCAGTCTGGGTGATTCCGTGCCCTGCCGTTTCTTCGGCGAGGCCCTGATCCCCGGCGCCTTCAGCGTCTTGCTGGCGACGCTCGAGCGCGAACTGCAGGACGAGGACGCTCTCGCGCAGGCTGTAGCGGGTGCCCGAGAGGCGTTCGCCGACTACAAGGCCGCGCTGGATGCTTTCGGCTGCGGGAAAGGCGCTGTCGAAATGCGTTAAATTGAATGCCAGTAGCAGTTCCCCGGAGGAGATGAAGGATATGGACGAGCCGGAACTGGAAGCCGCGCTCGAGGCTTGTGACCGCGAGCCGGTACATATCCCGGGAGCCATTCAGCCGCACGGCGCGCTGATTTCCATGGATGAACAGCTCCAGGCGGTCCGCCAGGTGAGTGCCAACCTCGAAAGCATCCTCGGTGTGCCGGTGGCGGATGCGCTTGCCATGACCCCCGAGCGGCTGTTCACTCGCCGCTGGCTCGATCAGGTCCGTATCCAGATCGACTCGCCGGACCGTTACGGTGCGATCATCGTGTCGCTGCGTATCCGCGGCCGGGCGCAGCGTTTCCGCCTCCTCACCTATCGCAGCGGTTCGCGGGTGGTGGCCGAACTCGAACCGATTTCCGGCTATCCCGAGCGCGGGTTGTTCGGCGCCATGGCCGACTGGCAGACGGAGTTGTCCGGCCACACGACCCGTGACGGGCTGCTCTGGGCGCTCACCGCGCTGGTGCGCGAACTGGCCGGATACGATCGGGTCATGGTCTATCAGTTCGACGAGGACTGGAACGGCAGCGTTGTCGCCGAAAGCCTGGCCGCCGGGGCCGATAGCTACTTGGGCCACCACTTTCCGGCCAGCGATATTCCCGCTCAGGTTCGTCAGCTCTACAGCGTCAAGCGCGTGCGCGACATTCCGGACGCTGCGGCCGAAGCTGTACCACTCGTGCCGGCAAACGACCCGGTCGACGATTCCCCCCTCGACCTTTCGCCCGGCATTCTGCGGGCGGTTGCGCCGATCCATGTTACCTACCTGACCAATATGGGCGTGGTCGCCTCGATGTCCATCGCACTGCACCTGGATGGGCAGCTTTGGGGGTTGCTGGCCTGTCATGCAGCCTCGCCCAATACCCTGTCGCCGGCCTTGCGTGATGCCCTGCGCGCGATGGTGCAGACCGCCTGCTTCCAGCTCGAATTGATCCAGGCCCGCGAGGAAGCCGCGCTGATTCAACGGGCCAACGACAGCCGTGACGTCCTGGTCGATCAGCGTGGAGAGTTCCCCGAGCCGGAAGAACTGCTGGCGCGCCACGGGCAGGAATGGTTGCAGGTCTTCCGGGCCAGTGGCGCGGTGCTGGCCGCTGGCGATCAGAGCGCCGGCGTGGGCACTGTGCCGGACGCCGAATCGATCGATGGCATTGTGGCCTGGCTGAACAGGCATCATTCGGGCGAGTTGGCCTGGTCGTCGCGCGAGCTCGGCCGGACCGAACTGGGGACATTCTGCGAACCCGCGCGGGCCGCGGGCTTGCTGGCGGTACCGCTACCGATCCGGAGTCCGCGTGATGCCTGGTTGCTGTTCTTTCGGTTGGAGAAGGCCGAAACCCGCATCTGGGCGGGCAACCCGGAGAAGACTCTCGATCGGCAAAGTGGTCGAATTTCACCGCGCGAAAGCTTCGCCTCCTGGAGGGAGACCGTGCGCGGACAGAGTGTCCCGTGGCTGTCGGTGGAGCTGCGCGCGGCGACCGATCTGGCCAGCGATCTGGCGGTGCTGATCGCGGCCGGCGAGATCAGTCAGCTTAACCATCGGCTCGAGCGCCTGGCCACCAGTGACCATCTCACCGGGCTGTGGAACCGCTATCGCATGGAGGAAGCGATCGACCAGGAGGTCTCCGTGGCCGAACGCTACGGCCGACCTTGCGCCCTGGTCATGTTCGATATCGACCATTTCAAGCGCTTCAACGATACCTGGGGTCACGACGCCGGCGACGAAGTACTGGTGGCGGTGGCACGGTGC
>SKNJ01000018.1 GCA_007120575.1 Thioalkalivibrio sp. | reverse complement strand
TGCTGACCACCACCTGCGGCCGGGGGTCGTCCACGACGCGCTCGACCAGCAGGGCTGCCGCGCTCAGCTCGGGACCGATGAAGTCGTGGCCATCGAAGCGGTCGCCGCGCAGGGCGACGAACAGTGCCTGCGGCAGGGCCTTGCGCGAATCCGTATTGACGCCCTGGATGCGTACGTCAGCCGCTCCGTAAAGCCTTCCATCGACCAGGCAGGCCAGTTCACTGGTGCGCATCGCGATCATGCCGGCCCACTCCCCGCCGCGAGCTGCATGGCGAGTTCCCGGTCGCTGAACGGATGCTCCACGCCGGCGATGACCTGAGTGGCCTCGTGTCCCTTGCCGGCGATCAGCACGATGTCGCCAGCCTCGGCCTCGGTCACCGCGGTGCCGATGGCTTGGGCGCGATCCCCGATCTCGCGCACCACGGCCGAACCGGCACAGCCAGCGAGGATCGCCCTGCGGATGGCGGCAGGCGACTCGTCGCGGGGGTTATCGTCAGTGATGACCACCTCGTCGGCCAGCCGGCCCGCCACATCACCCATGGCCGGACGCTTGCCCGCATCGCGGTTGCCACCGCAGCCGAAGACCACCCACAGCCGTCCAGCGACATGGGGGCGCAGGGCCCGCAATGCCGACTCCAGTGCCCGGGCAGTGTGCGCATAATCCACCACCAGCACCGGCCTATCTGCAGAGCTGAAACGCTCCATGCGCCCGGGAACCCCCTGTACCCTGCCCAACGCGGCGATCGCGGGTGCCGGCGCTTGCCCGAGGGCCAGCAGCGTGCCCAGTGTCGCAAGCAGGTTGGCGACCTGGAAAACGCCCAGAAGTGGGGCACTGACGCGACCCTGGAAAGAACCGACCTGCACCTCGAAACGAAGACCCCGGTCGGACGCCTCCACGTTCCGCGCCTGGATGTGGCAATCCCCGGGGATGGTCAGCTTCCGTGCGCCGTACATGCCGTAGGTCCAGCAATCGGTCCCGCCCGGACCCGTGCAATGCTCGGCCAGCAGGCGCCGACCCAGTTCATCGTCGATATTGAGCACCATGGCCTGCAGGCCGGGCATACGGAACAGCTGGGCCTTGGCATCAGCATAGGCGGCCAGTGACCCGTGGTAATCGAGGTGGTCCCGGCCCAGATGGGTCAGGACCGCCACCCGCGGCCGCAATCCGTCCAGACGCCCCTGCACCAGTGCATGGGAGGATGCCTCCAGCGCGACCGCGTCGAAGCCGGCGCGAGCGAGCTCCGCGAGGTGGCGGTGGAGTTCCAGCACATCGGGGGTGGTGTGCCCGGTCGGGGACAGGGTCTCGGGCGCACCGACCCCCAGGGTTCCGATCACTGCGCAGCGCAGTCCGAGAAGTGTCAAGGCGGCGCTGACCTGATGGCTCACAGAGGTCTTGCCGTCCGTACCGGTGATGGCGATCAGGGGCCGTTCCCCGGGCCATACACCAAACAGCCTGCGCGCGAGTTCCGGCAGCCGTCGGCGCAGTTGCGGCACGTGCACAAAGCGCGGATCCGGCTGCGGCTCACCGTTGCCCTCGTCCCAGAGCACCGCGACGGCGCCCTGTGCCAGGGCTCCCGAAGCGAAATCGAGACCATGGGTCCGGGTACCCCGCAGGGCCACGAAGGCGGCTCCGGGCGCGAGGCTTCGGCTGTTCATGGAGAGGTCCTGGACCGCGACGTCCGGCAACCCCTCGCGCTCGGGCAGAAGGCTGGATAGCGGCATTGCGGGTGCCATCATGACGTCGGCCCCCGATGCTCCAGCGCCATCCGCAGCCCCTGCTCGCCCAGGTTGTCCGGAGGTTCGTTGAACAGGCGCAGGGCGCTCTCCATCACCCGGGCAAAGACCGGCGCCGCGACTGCACCGCCGTAATAGACCCCCGCAGTGGGTTCGTCGATGACGACGGCCATCACGAAACGGGGGTTCGACACCGGTGCCAGGCCGACGAAGGCCGAGTAGTACCGATCCGTGGCATAACCGCCGGCGGCTGCCTTGCGGCTGGTGCCGGTCTTGCCCGCCACCCGGTAGCCGTGGATTCTCGCCTGCCGGGCGGTGCCCTCCGGGCCAGTGACGTGTTCCATCATGGCCAGCAGCTGCCGCGCGGTATCGGCGCGCATCACCGGCTCGGCCTGGCGGTCGTCCCCGGCCGCCTCGACCAGCCTCAGCGGCACCCGGTAGCCCTCATTGGCAAAGGCCGTGTAGGCCGCGGCCAGTTGCAACGGGGTCACCGAAAGGCCATATCCGTAGCCCAGGGTCGCCTGCTCGACCCGCCGCCAAGTCGGGAAATCGCGCAGCACCCCCCCGGCCTCGCCGGGAAGCCCGGTTCCCAGGGAACGCCCGAAACCGGCCTGGTGCAGCATGCGCCAGAAATCAGCCGGAGGGGTCTCGAGCGCCAACTGCGTGGAGCCTACATTGGAGGAGCGCGAGATCAGCGTGGTCAGATCGATCCGCCCGAAATTCCGGATGTCGCGCACGGTGTGGCGGCCGACGCGCATGGTGCCGGGCGCGGTGTCGAGTTGCACGTCGGGGCTGACGGTGCCGGTCTCCAGCGCCACCGCCACCGTGAACGGCTTGATCACCGACCCCGGTTCCAGCGTATCGGTCGCGGCCCGGTTGCGGGTCAGGGACAGATCGAGCTGGGCGCGGTTGTTCGGATTGAAACCGGGTTGATTGACCATGGCGAGGATGTCGCCCGAGCGCGCATCCACCAGCACCGCGGAACCGCCAAGGGCAGTGTGCGTCTGCACCGCTGCCTTCAATTCGCGGTAGGCGAGGTATTGCAGGCGCTGATCGATGGTCAGACGCAGATCATTGCCGTCCTGGGCCGGCAGGATGCTCGCGACATCGCGGATCTT
>SKNJ01000342.1 GCA_007120575.1 Thioalkalivibrio sp. | reverse complement strand
CTCTCAAGGGCCATTCACATTATGCGCTGCTCGCGCAGCGAGAAAACCTATTGTCTCGCACTGACGTGCGGCATAACATGGGGGTTATGGTCACCCCAAGTGAGAAGAATTAATCGTTCGTCGAAGCGGAACCTAACCGCATTTCGGGATTCATCACATTCCCACGAGGGCTCGCATGACACGATCGACGTTGGCTTTCGCCATTGTCTATTTGCTGATGGTCTCCGTTACCTCGCATGCTGAGCCGGCAGGACCGAGGGACGCCAAGTCTGCGGTAGTTTCACGAAGGATACCTCCGAACTTGGTCCTGCCTGGCGTAGCCTCCTCTCAACCCACCATCATCCAAGGCCGAGTCATTGGTCCAGAAGGCGAACCGGTTGCAAATGCGTTTGTTGGAGCGGTCGTTCGGCGGCACAGTTCAGCCGAGTGCTTACCACCACCAGGAAGTAGTGCGGCGATCTGCGAAACCTATGCCGACGACAACGGCCGCTTTAGGATGTCAGGACGTGCACTGCAGCTAACTGCTGATCGGCTCCTCACCGTCTTTGCCGCAACGGAAGACGCAGTCGTTTGGCAACACCTCGACGTTTGTCGAGCTGAGCATGAAGCAACTCTGCAGTTGACTCCCGGCAGATCGGTCGGGGGACGCATCGTTGACAACGACGGTAGACCGTTGGGAGGCGTGGAGGTTAGGCTTTCGGCGCTCGTGCTCGGCCCGACCGACAATCAGAAGGCGTCGGTGTTATCGTTCCCATCGGACTCGTTGGAGTTTGGGCCGCTCGTTTCTGTCACCGACGATAGCGGCTCATTCGAATTTTCCAACATTAGCAAGTCCGTAGTACATGCTGTTGCCGAAGTTCAGGATTCTCGGCACTTGCCTCAGAAGATATTGCTTCCGGTGAACGCCGAGTTGCCCGCGACTTTCCGGCTGCATCCGGTTCGCTCGGTTCGTGGAACGCTAAGATACGCGATCTCACGAGCAGTCGTAAGCGAGGGCCATGTCTTAGTGACATCGTACGATACACCGTCAGGCATTTCGGCTAACAGGGCGGAGGTTGATGAACGGGGGCAGTTTCAGTGTGTGCCCCACTTTGGCGCCAACTTTACATTTGGAGTGGTGACAACAGACGGAGTTTACCTCCCACTGCGGGAGCACGTCGACGCTGGCACCTGTTTTGATGGTTTGATTGAACTACTTGTTCCTGAGGGCGCTCAGGTCCAAGGCGAGGCCCGCAGCAACGCGGAAAAGGAAACAGAGCGGTCTGTGACGGTGGTCGGAGTTGCTCGAGACCCGGACGGCAATCCCATCAGCCGGGGAATCGCTCTTACGAGCTCTTACAACTCGGCGGGTAATCCTGACTTGCCGATCCGTGACGGCTATTTTGCGGTTCCGAACCTCGCTCCTGACGAACATTGCAGGCTTTACCTTTTGGATAAGAGCAATCAGCTAGGCGCGACGATTGACTTCCGTGTCGGTAGTTCCGAACCGCTTGAAGTGGTGTTGACTCCCTGTGGAACCGCTGCAGCAACGCTAACGGATAGCAGGGGTGAGCCCTACGCCAGTACACAGTTGCTACCGAACGAAGCACCCAACTTCTCACTCCAACTGATTCTTACAAAACCTCATCCTACAGCCGGTCAGAAGTGGTTTGGGCCAGTTGTCGAACGAATTGAGCTTGCAAAGCGCCTCGATGCGAATCGCTACCAGCAGCTGCAGACGACGGAGACAGGGGAGGTGAGTTTCCCAACGCTGATTCCCGGTGCTGAGTATCGAATTATGACATCTGAAAACATTTTCGTTCGAAGAAACGGCATCTTGGTCAATATTGGCGAATCGGCTCTAGGTAGTGAGGTGTTCACCGTCGGTCAGGCTATGGCAACTCGGAAACGTTTCCTAGCCGAAGCTGACAAAGTTTTGGATTTGGGCGTGGTTCGAATCCCAACCATAGAGCAGGCTCATATGTCTCGCACGTTGACTAGCGACGACCCAGCAAGCGCCGCTACACCTCTGGGATCGAAGGAAGAGATTCAAAAGTTTTCAGATCGACTCGGTCATGTTTCTCCGGCAGTAATCCCGGCAGTCGTGATGGTTGAAGGATCTGGGGGTGGGGTGGGCAGTGGCGTCGTTGTAAGCGAAGACGGTTTTATTCTCAGCGCGGCACACTGCTTCAAAGGGCCTGGAGAGTCTGTGACGGTCCGCTTTCCTGATGGCAAAAGCGCGGAGGGAGTTGCCCTGGGTAGATGCGAATCCACTGATGCCCAGTTGATCAAACTGGATGACACCGGTGAGGAATGGCCATTCGTCGAAATCCGTCGTAGTACCGAAGTACAGCCAGGAAGCTGGTGCTGGGTGGCGGGCTACCCCTCCGTATACCGCGACTCTGCTGCCGAGATAGGCCCGTTGGTACCACTCCGACGAATTGGTCGCGTTTCTGATGTGGACAGCGTGCAGGTGACGACAGTGACGCCAACTGCGGGCGGAGACTCCGGTGGTGCGCTATTTGATCTTGATGGAAAACTAATCGGCATTAACAGTAGCTCGACTCACCCCGATTTAACCACTCACGTTGCAACCGACTTTTTTCTGGACCACTGGCAACGTTTAAAGGCGTCTGACCAATGGCGAGTGTATTACAGCGTGAAGAAGGATTTGGTTCCGGACGGGCAAGCCGTGAAGAACGACGAACAATCGCATGCAACGGAGCCGGCGGCCGGGCCGGATTCCAATGGAGAGTCATCACCGCCGGCCCGCTGATGCGAACCGTTCGTCGACTCATCGAGATCACACGTGAACCAGCACCCCAACAAAGTGACTCTTACTCGACGCCGATGGGATGCGTACATGTTACCGCTGTTGATTGGGGCTGCCGCGATTGGGATTTT
>SKNJ01000246.1 GCA_007120575.1 Thioalkalivibrio sp. | reverse complement strand
GTTAATATTGAAGAAATATCCCTTGAGTTTTCACCGCAATATGCAGAAATGAAATCCTTCAGAGGAACCATCGGCAGCAGCGATATGCAGATGACCGGCTATCTTGACAATCTGCTCGGATTTGCACTGCGCGATGAAGACTTGCGGGGACGTGCAACGTTTACAAGCAACTTCTTCGATCTCGATGAATGGATAGAGGACGACGAAGAACTTGAAGTAATACCAGTGCCCGCCAACATCGATTTTACAATGAATGCATCTATTGCGCGGATGGTATATGACAACATGGAAATGTCGGATGCTCGCGGTAGTCTTCATATAAAAGATGAGCGGATCACGCTTGAAAATTTTTCAATGAACACACTCGGCGGCGAGATCGTGATGAGCGGATTTTATGAAACGACAAATGTCGAAGAACCGACGTTCGATTTCGAATTCGCAATGAATAACATCGACATACCGAACGCCTTTACAACATTTAACACCGTGCAGATGCTTGCCCCGGTTGCCGGATATGCAAGAGGCAATTTCTCGGCAAACCTTCGTATGAATGGTGCACTCGGTAAAGATATGATGCCGCTGTTCGATGTCTTAAACGGTCGGGGTACCATTGAAACATCACGTCTTGCCATACAGGATTTTCCGGTATTAAACAGAATCTCAGATGCAATCAATGTACAACAACTGAAAGATCCACAGGTAGAAGATTTCCGTTCATCGATTAACATACGGGACGGACGGCTCCACGTTAGTCCTTTCGATGTCGGAATTGCAAATTCTAAAATGAATGTTTCCGGTTCAAATGCAATCGACGGTTCACTGGACTATGTACTCGGCATTGAAATACCGAGAGGCGACCTCGGCGCAGATGCGAACCGGGTCATCAACGATTTAATTTCTCAAGCAGGACGCCGCGGGGTCGATTTACAGGCAGCCGATGCCGTGAGATTGAACGTCACCGTCGGGGGTACCGTCACCAACCCTTCTATACGAACCGACTTTGCGAGCGTTGTAACATCCGCAAGAGAGGAAGTCGAACGGGCCGTTCGTGAAGAGGTAGATCGAAGGGTTGAGGATGTCGAACGTCGTGTGGATGAGGAACGGGAAGCAGCACTGGAAAAAGCGCGGGTTGAGGCCGATCGTATCATACGGGAAGCAAAACACCGCGCCGCACGAATACGTCACGAAGCTGAGAACCTTGCCGAGACAGTCCGCAAGGAAGGATATGAACAAGCAAACCGCTTACTCGAAGAGGCGACAAACCCTGTCGCGCGGGCAGCAGCCCGTCCGGTAGCAGACCGGATGCGAAAAGAAGCAGACGACCGGGCTGAGCAAATCATACGTGAAGCTGACCGGCAGGCAGAACAAGTGATGGAAGAAGCAAGGAAGAAAGCCGATGAGTTACTGGATGAATAAATAACTACTCCTGAACTCTATGAGAAGATTGGTGTTTAAAGATGTTAATAGTTATTCGTTATTGGTTAATTGTGAATATTGCGGATAGAGTACCATTAACCATTAACTGATAACGAATAACTTTATTCAATACACAAACGGATCGATCCTGTAGGGCACTGGCTGAAGTCTTCGTTTTTTAATCGCATCCTTAAACACATCCAATTGCTTTTTCATTTCATCTTCACTCAACCTTTCAATCCGGTCATGTTCCATGCGTTGGTAATACGGTGCATCGGAATACTCCACCACTTCAGATAAATAAACCCGATCACCCTTCGTGAGCGCACTTCGGTTAATAAAATCGAGCGACATCTCGATATGCGCTTTCTCATACGTCTTACCACCCACACCCAACAACATGATGATATCGGTTGCAACACCTGCCTCTTTCAATCGCTCTATTGTATCGAGCATTTGATCTGGTTGTGCAGGTTTCTGTATCCATTCGAGTATCTCTTCCGAACCGCTCTCCACACCGAGGTAGACCCGGTCGAGACCGAGATTCCATAATTCACGATAATCATCCGCTGTTTTCTTTAATCCGGTGAAACCATCAATGAATGCACCGATACCTGAAAAGTGTAATCGTTTTCCGCGGGTCCACTTCGGTTTGACAGGTCGTTCTTCGTCCGGCGGTAAAACAACGTGCTCCGGAATCCGCTTCATCAATGCGACGAGACGGTGCTGGGGAATTGAAATCGCATTCGCCTGTCCGAGAAAAATTGTACTTCTTTGACGTAGAGCTTCGCCGTGAAATTCGATAGCCCGTTTGATGTGCTCATCGAATTCATCAACGCTGCGTACGCGGAACGGGATTCCTTTATACAACGAACAGAAGGCGCACGTATCGAAAGAACATCCTTCCGTTGCCTGTAAAACAAACGCCCGGTAATGATCCGGCGGGAGAACAGGTACCGGCTGATAAACCGATGCAAACCGCTCCCGTTCCCGTTCAATCCGATCCGGTGAATAACCGGCAATCCTCTCTACTATCGGTTTAATTTGTAGTATTGCGGTATCGTAATCGGGTTTTGTGAATTTTATCTTTTCACGGGGCGTCCTTTCAATGGCATCCAGCATATCCACCCCAACCTGCCACAACTCTTTACAAAAATCCGCAAGCTCATCGTCATTCAGACGTTCGCGGTCATACCCACCACCCCGTTCCTTTGGACGTTTCCTCAGCCGCAATCCGTAATGCGACACTCCACGTTGTAAAGTATAGTTCAGCGTACTCAACCGCCACGGCTGTCCTTCGAGATCGTAGAAATACTGTTTCCCCTCATCGGTGAAAACCGAGAGGGCATCATCCCGCAATCCGATAAAAACCGGCTTGTCGTTTCGTATTTTCAATTGTATCGCCGATTTGAACCCTGGTACATCTTTTAAGCTTTTGTGTTCGAGGTATTTGATATCTGTGTCGTT
>SKNJ01000267.1 GCA_007120575.1 Thioalkalivibrio sp. | reverse complement strand
CCACCATCAGCGCGCCACCCGGCGCATCCAGCCGACCGCCGCCACCGCGGCCCCAACCCCCGCCAGCAGCGCCGCAAAGAGGTACACGGACGCCGGACTGAGTCCCGCAGCCGCGGATATGGACACCCGAACCCGCCAGTGCCCACCCCCTGTGAACGGTTCGATCTTCGCGCGGAACCGGCCCTGCGGCATCCGCCGGGGCCCGGCGGTACACGGACCGGAAAAGACCCGGCCCGTATCCGCACCAAACACCCAATGACCGCAGGATGGCCGACGCAATCCGTATCTCCCCGGCACCTCCGGTATACTGCGCGGTCTTTCGCCCAGCCCACATCGACACCCGTATCGCCATGAATCCGCGCCTGGACCGGCTACAGCCCTACCCGTTCGAACGTCTGCGCCGGCTGTTCGCGGACCTGCACCCCCCGGCCGACCGGGAACCGATCGCGCTCTCGATCGGCGAACCACGGCATGCCCTGCCGGGGTTTGTCGAGCCTGTCCTGCGCGAGTCCCTGCACGGCTACAACCACTACCCGACCACACGCGGCGAGCCCGCGCTGCGCGAGGCAATCGCGACCTGGCTGCAACAACGCTTCAGCCTGGAGGCGGTGGATGCGGAGAAGCAGATATTGCCGGTCAGCGGCACCCGCGAGGCCCTGTTCGCGATCGCCCAGGCGGTGGTCGCGGAAACGCCCGGCGCCCGCGTGCTGATGCCGAACCCGTTCTATCAGATCTACGAGGGAGCGGCACTGCTGGCAGGTGCCGAGCCCACGTTCTACAACCTGGTGCCAGCGAATGGCTACCTGCCCGATTTCGCCGCGGTCGACGCGGCCACCTGGGAGGCCGTGCAGCTGGTCTACATCTGCAACCCGGGCAATCCGGCCGGCGCCTGCATGTCCGAGGCCGCGATGCAGGACCTGATCCGGCTGGCCGAACGTCACGACTTCGTGATCGCCGCCGACGAGTGCTATTCGGAGATCCATCACCCGGACGCGCAACCCCCGGCTGGTCTGTTGGGGGCCGCCGCTCGCATCGGCCACGCGGCATTCGAGCGCTGCATCGTCTTTCACAGCCTGTCCAAGCGCTCCAACCTCCCCGGACTGCGCTCCGGTTTCGTAGCAGGAGACGCGGCCCTGCTCGACCGGTTCGCACTGTACCGCACCTACCACGGCTGCACCCTGCCGCCGCCCAGCCAGGCGATCAGTCGCGCGGCCTGGTCGGACGAGACGCATGTGGCCGAAAATCGCGCCCTGTATGCGCAAAAGTTCGCGTCGGTCGTGCCGATTCTCGAGCCCGTCATCGACGTGCAGACGCCCGCTGCCGGCTTTTACCTGTGGCCGCGGGTGCCGGATGGCGACGACGAAGGCTTTGCCCGGCGCCTGTACGCCGAGGCGGGCGTGACCGTGCTGCCCGGGCGCTATCTCTCCCGCAGCGACCCCGGAAGCGGGCACAATCCGGGAGCCGGGCATGTGCGCATGGCACTGGTCGCCGAGCCGGACGCCTGCACCGAGGCCGCCGAGCGGATTGCCGCACTTTACCGATAGATCATTTACGTTTTTTCAGGCTATTACAAGGAACCTCCCATGTCGGACATTCAGAGCACTATCGAAACCGCTTTCGAACGACGCGCCGAGATCAACCCGCGCAACGTGGAAACCAACGTGCGCGACGCGGTCAACGAGGCCATGGACATGCTGGACCGCGGGCAGGCCCGGGTCGCCGAGAAGAAGGACGGCGACTGGGTGGTCAACGAATGGCTGAAAAAGGCCGTGTTGCTGTCGTTCCGGATCGCCGAAAACGAGTTTATCAAGGGCGGCTTCACCAACTACTACGACAAGGTTCCATCCAAGTACGCCGACACCTCCAGCCGCGACTTTCGCGAAGGTGGCGTACGTGTGGTACCGCCGGCCACCGCCCGGCGCGGCAGCTATATCGCCCCGAACGTTGTGCTGATGCCCTCCTACGTGAACATCGGCGCCTATGTGGACGAGGGGACCATGGTCGATACCTGGGCCACGGTCGGGTCCTGTGCGCAAATCGGCAAGAATGTGCACCTGTCCGGGGGCGTCGGCATCGGCGGCGTCCTGGAGCCGCTGCAGGCGGCCCCGACCATTATCGAGGACAACTGCTTTATCGGCGCGCGCTCCGAGGTGGTCGAGGGCGTGATCGTGGAGGAAGGTGCGGTGATCTCGATGGGTGTCTATCTCGGCCAAAGCACACGCATCTACGACCGTGAAAACGACGAGATCCTCTATGGCCGCGTACCGGCCGGTTCCGTGGTCGTCTCGGGCAATCTGCCTTCGAAGGATGGCAGGTACTCGCTGTACTGCGCGGTGATCGTGAAACGCGTGGACGAGAAGACCAAGGCCAAGGTCGGCCTGAACGCCCTGCTGCGCGATGTCTGAACTCGTCCTGCACGGCATTCCCAACTGCGACACCGTCCGCAAGGCGCGCCGGTCACTGGATGCGGCCGGCGTGGGCCATCGCTTCGTGGATCTGCGCAAGGACGGCCTGGAGGAGAAACGGCTGCGCCGCTGGGTCGACGCCGTCGGCTGGGAGACCTTGATCAACCGCCGCGGTGCGACCTGGCGCCGGCTCTCACAGGATCAGCGCGAGGGCCTGGACGCCGAACACGCGATCGCGCTGATGCTGGAGCAGCCGGCACTGATCAGGCGACCGATCATCGAACACGGAGACCGCGTCCACGTCGGCTGGAGCGACGAGACCGCCTCCCGATTGGGGGCCTCCTGAACCGGCCACCCGCATGCTGAGACGGGCCGGCATCCGGTGGCGGGCGGTGCGCTGGCGTGCGCACCACTGGCTAGCGCGCTACCCGCGACTGCACAACGGCCTGCATGCCGCCGGCAGTATGAAAACCGGCCCGGAGGCGAT
>SKNJ01000091.1 GCA_007120575.1 Thioalkalivibrio sp. | reverse complement strand
TGGTACGCGATGGCCCCTGGCATGCCGGGTTCCGCGACATGTTCGGCGACGAACGGCGCGATTACGAGGCGGCCCTGAATCAGCACTATCGCGAGGGCCCGCCGGCCGACTGGCAGACCCGGTTCGTGAGCCCGTATGCCAGCGCTCACCCCTGGGAGGACTGGGCCGAGACCTGGGCCCACTACCTGCACATTGTGGACACCCTCGACACCGCCCGTGCCTATGGCCTGGAGGTGGCGCCACGCGTGGGCGGGGCGGGGTTGCGCGCACCCGTTTCCGGCGACCCGGATTTCGAGCCGTATCGGGCGGACTCCATCGATACTTTGCTGGCGCACTGGCTGCCGCTGACCAACGCCCTGAACAGCCTGAACCGGAGCATGGGGCATGCGCATGTCTATCCATTTACCCTGACCCCGGCGGCGATCGCCAAGCTTGCGTGGGTCCATGCCGTCATTCGCGAGGCCGGGGCGGGCGGCCCTGCCACCGCTTCCGACGCGACCTTCTGAGACCGGAGACTGCATGTACAACGTTGCGACACGCGGCCCGTTCAAGGGCCTGAATCCCCGAGTGGCCCCGATCGCGCTGGCACTGATCCTGGTGATCGCGCTGGTGGCGATCTATCGCACCGAACAGGTGGGATGGGCGGTGTCCGGTGCCCGTGCCTTCCTGAGCCCGATGCTGGAGTGGTACTACGTGGTTGCGATGGCCTTCTTCCTGACCCTGGTGATCTGGTTGGGTGTGGGGCGGTACAAGGACGTCCGGCTGGGGAGCGACGACGAGGTGCCGGAGTTCACCACTCTGTCCTGGCTGTCGATGCTGTTCGCCGCGGGCATGGGCGTGGGGCTGCTGTTCTGGGCGGTTGCCGAGCCCCTGAGCCACTACGGCGGGAACCCGTTCCTGCTGGAAAATGGCGGACAGGCGGCCGCGGCCGACATGTCCATGGTCCTCACCTATTTCCACTGGGGTCTGAATGCCTGGGGCGTGTTTGCCCTGCTGGCACTGATGCTGGCCTATTTCGGTTTCCGCAAGGGGCAGCCGCTGGCGCTGCGTTCCGCGCTGCACCCGCTGATCGGGAAATACATCCACGGCTGGCCGGGCGATGTGGTGGACCTGCTGGCGATCCTGGCCACCGTGTTCGGGATCGCCACGACCCTGGGCCTGGGCATCCAGCAACTGAGTGCCGGTCTCGACCATACCCTCGGGATCGCCGGGGGCGCGGTAGGACAGCAGGTGCTGGTGGCGCTACTGTCCGCGATCGCGATCGTGTCGGTGGTCAGCGGGGTGCGGGCCGGGGTGCAGCGGATCAGCCAGGCCAACCTGTGGCTGAGTGTCGCGCTGCTGGGGCTGCTGCTGATCTGGGGGCCGACCCAGTACCTGCTGGCGCTGGTGGTGCAGTCGACCGGCGCCTACCTGCAGAACCTGCTGGCGCTGTCGTTCTATACCCACGCCCATCAGCCGGACGACTGGCACGCCGACTGGACGGTGTTCTACTGGGGCTGGTGGCTGGCGTGGGCGCCGTTTGTCGGGCTGTTCATCGCGCGGATTTCGCGCGGGCGCACCTTCCGCGAGTTCGTGATGGGCGTATTGCTGGTGCCGACCGTGATCACCTTTTTCTGGCTCGCGCTGCTCGGCGGGACCGCGCTGCACGCGGAGATCGAGGGGGGTGCCGGGATCGCCGAGCGCGTCGCCGAGGACATTACCCTGGCGACCTTCGCGACCATGGAGACTCTGGACCCCTGGATCATCGGCCAGGCCGGGGCGATCCTGATCACCATCCTGATCGCGACCTATCTGCTGACCTCGGCCAATGCCGGGATCGTGGTCATTAATACCCTGCTGGCGCATGGGTCCACCGAGCATCGCCGCGTGCATCTGGTGATCTGGGGCGGCCTGATCGGGCTGATCACCGCAGTCCTGCTGTGGGCCGGTGGCCTGGAGGTGCTGCAAAGCGCGGTGATCCTGGCTGCGTTGCCGTTCTCCATCGTGATGTTCCTGATGATCGTCGGCCTGGTGCGCGCCCTCGAGACCGAGCGCTGGGCGCCGCGTCCCGGGGAGCACAGTATCGCACCGACCGAGCCCTGGCAGGTGCCGCCCGACCGGGTACACGAACACTACGACTTCGACGACGATGCCCCGGAGGCCGGCGACGACGATCGCGACCCCATGGATTCCGGTCGGCACCACTGAAACGATCCACGTTTCCCGTGGGGGCAAAGGCCCTCCCGGGGTGCGTCCACTTGGGCCCCCGGGGCCGCATCCCGTAGCCTGGGGCCCGACATTTAATCCGGGAGAGCAATCGATGAGCGATACCCTGCAGTTGTCCGGCGAACTGATCCAGAAGATCCAGGACACCCTGGTAGAGACCGACCCCAAGGCCCAGGAGCCGATCGTGGCGGTGCAGTACCTGAGCGCGATCACCGGTTTCCTGGTGGCGCAGATGCCGGAACCGGCCGACGAGCGCAAGGAATATCTGCGGCAGCTCGCGCAGTTTACCGAGTCGGTGTTCACCGATGTCGAAGGCCGCCGTCAGGCCGCGCCGCCGCCGCAGGAGGCCTCCGGGGTCTGGCGTCCGGGCGACACCTGAGACCCGGGCAGGGGGCGCGCGCGGCTCAGGTGTCGCGGTCGGTGTTTCCCCTGCGCATCTGGCGCAGCATGGCTTCCTGCTCGTTGAAGCTGGGGGCCTGCCGCCGGCCGTGGGTGTCCTGCTCGCCGTCGTCCGCTGCTATGGCACCTGGGTGGCCCGCCCGCTCGCGCTCCTTGATCGCGCGGTAGTCATCGAGTTCGCGTTCGGCGTCCGCGTCGCTGGTGTAGCGTCCGCGGTAGTCCTGTGGCGGACGGTGCCCCTTGCGCAGGAACAGCCGCTTGCGCAATTCCTTGTTGTAGCCGGTGACCCGCCGGTCGATCCAGATCA
>SKNJ01000157.1 GCA_007120575.1 Thioalkalivibrio sp. | reverse complement strand
TTCAGCCACAGGCTGAAGGCATCCTTGACCACGCCGGAGACGAACGGCGCGGCCTGGCGCGAGGACAGCCGCTCCTTGGTCTGCCCGGCGAACTGCGGATCCTGCATCTTGAACGAGAGCACGCTGGAAACCCGCTCCCAGACGTCCTCCGGGGCCAGCTTGATCCCGCGCGGGAGCAGACTGCGGAACTCGCAGAACTCGCGCACGGCATCGGTCAGGCCGGTGCGCAGGCCGTTCACGTGCGTCCCGCCCTGGGTGGTGGGGATCAGGTTCACGTAGCTCTCGCTGACCACCTCGCCGCCCTCCGGCAACCAGGTGACCGCCCAGTCGGCGGCCTCGGTGGCCCCGGAGACCGAGCCCATGAACGGCTCCTCCGGCACGCGCTCGAGGCCGTCCAGCGCCTCCACCAGGTAGTCGCGCAGCCCCGCCTGATAGCACCACTCGCAAGCCTCGCCGGTGGTCTCGTCACGGAACGTCACGGTCAGGCCCGGGCACAGCACGGCCTTGGCCCGCAGGATGTGCTTGAGCCGGGGCACCGAGAACTTCGCGGAATCGAAATACTGCGGGTCCGGCCAGAAGTGCAGCGTGGTGCCGGTGTTGCGTTTGCCGACGTCGCCGACCGTCTCCAGGTCCTGCGTCTTGTACCCGCCGGCGAAGGCCATGCGGTACTCGCATCCGTCGCGCTTGATCTGCACCTCGAGCTGCTTCGACAGCGCGTTGACCACCGACACACCGACCCCGTGCAGACCACCGGAGAACTGGTAGTTCTTGTCCGAGAACTTCCCGCCCGCGTGCAGGGTGGACAGGATCACCTCGACCCCGGGACGGTTCTCGCGCGGGTGCAGATCCACCGGCATGCCGCGACCGTCATCGGACACCGAGACCGACTCGTCCTTGTGCAGGATCAGGTCGATGCGCCGGGCGTGGCCACTGATCGCCTCGTCCACCGAGTTGTCGATCACCTCCTGCGCCAGGTGGTTGGGCCGGGTGGTATCGGTGTACATGCCCGGGCGCTTGCGCACCGGGTCCAGCCCCTCGAGGACCTCGATATCGGATGCGGAATAGCTCACGCAGGAACCCCTTTCGATTGATATTGATCACACCCCGTACCGGGCACGGCATCGGTCATCATGAACCGTCATTGCGAGGAGCCGAAGGCGACGAAGCAACCTCCCAACGTAACCCCCGACGTTCGCTCCGGCCAGCGTCGGGCCACCCGCAGAGATCGCCACGGCGCTGTGCGCCTCGCGATGACGGTGCCTTTACCCCCGTCATTGCGAGGAGCGAAGCGACGAAGCAACCTCCCAACGCAACCCCGACGTCCGCGCCTGCCCGGCGCCGGGGCCACCCTCAGAGATCGCCACGGCGCTGCGCGCCTCGCGATGACGGGGGTGGTTGGCGTTCGTTGCCGGCGCGACCCCGCGCGCCGGACTGTGCGCAGCGTACCAAAGCCTGCGGGGCAAAGGCTGCTTGCAATCCCGGGGACGATCCCAACAATGCACTGCAGATTCCGTATTCCAGTATTTCAGGAGGGTTCCCATGGCAGAAGCCGCAAGCGCCACCGGCGACGACATCCTCGACGTCACCCAGGAGAGCTTCCAGCAGGCCGTGCTGGACGAGTCCCACCAGCGCCCGGTCGTGGTGGACTTCTGGGCCGCCTGGTGCGGCCCCTGCCAGCAGCTGATGCCGCTGCTGCAGCAGCTGGCCGCGCAGTACGCCGGCAAGTTCCGCCTGGCCAAAGTGAACAGCGACGAGCAACAGGCCCTGGCGCAGCAGTACGGTGTGCGCAGCCTGCCGACCGTGATGATCTTTCGCCACGGCAAGCCGGCGGACCAGTTCATGGGCGTGCAGCCGGAGCCGAACATCCGCGCGATGATCGACCAGTATCTGGAGAAGCCCTCCGACAAGCTGGTCGAGAAGGCCCGCGAGCAGGCCCAGGCCGGAGACACGGACGGGGCCGTGGCCACGCTGCGCGCGGCGCTGGAGGATGAGCCCGACAACGGCGACCTGCGTATCGAGCTGGCCCGAGCGCTGGCCCAGGCCGGCGACCCGGAGGCCGCCGAGGCCGAGCTCGGCAGGCTGCCGCTCGACCAGAGCGAGAAGGAAGAGGCGAAGGCCCTGCGCGCCCGCCTGGTATTCGCGAAGACCGCCGCCGGTATCGACCCGCAGGCGGTGGCAAAGGAACTGCAGGAAGGCGACCCGCGCCCCGAGGCGCTGGAGCAGATGGCGGCCTACGCGATGCTGTCCGGGCGCGCCGAGGAGGCGCTGGGGCTGTACCTGCAACTGATGAAGCAGCACCGCGCCTACAACGACGGTGCCGGTCAGAAAGGCCTGCTGGCGGCCTTCGAGGTGCTGGGCAACGATCACCCGCTGGTGGGGCAGTTCCGCCGGCAGATGGCGTCGCTGCTGTATTGACCGGGCTCCGGTTGCCGTCACAGCATGCCTTCAGACGGCGACGGCTTCGAATTGGCCCGATCGGCCAGAGGGCTGGCCTCCTACAGCACGGCCAAGCCCCTACCTGCAGGAGCCGAGCCCTCTCGGCGATCGGACGTTGGTCAAACACCCTCGACGCGGGAGCCGCCCCTGCGGCAGGAACCACAGCGGCCAGTTCGGCGCGGGCAGGCTTCGCCTGCGAGCAGGCTCCTACACCCGGGCTCGGTCCCGCAGGGACTTCAGGCCCGGGCGACGACCTCGCCGGTCAACTCGGTACCCGCGGCGAGGGTCGCGTAGATCGTGCCCTTCTGCACATTGCGGTGCAGCAGCTCGACCATCTCCTCGTCGGCATCGGTGCCGACCTCGACGCGATACTCGATCTTCGCGATCGCCGGAGGGTCGTCCTGGCGCCAGCCACGCAACTGGATGGAGATGCTGTGTACCTCCATGCGCAGCATCGGCAAGGCGCGCTGGATGCCACGCACCATGCAGGCCCCGAGTGACGCCAGCAGCAGCTCCGGCGGGCTCAGGGCGTCGTCGCGCCCGTCCATATCAGTGTCCAGCGGGATCTCGGCCTGCCTGGCGCGCGCCAGGCTGCCATGCGTGTCCACCCGCTCGACGTTCAACTGATATTCGAGCATGCCAACCCCCTTCGGGAAACGAGGCCCCGGGTCATGTCCCGCGCCCCGGCGAGGACTCCGGTCAGTCCTCGGCCAGAATACGCTCGATGACCGCCTGCGGCTCCTGGTAACCGGAGATCTGCGCCCCATGCTCGGTAATCAGCGCCGGGGTACCCCGGATTCCCAGGGCCTGACCCAGGGTCATGTGCTCGTTCTGCGGGGTAGCACAGCTGCCGTCCATGTCTGACAGCGGATCGCCGGCCTTGGCGCGGTCCATGGCGTCCTCGCGGTCGTCGGCGCACCAGATACGGTTCATGATCTCGGGCGAACGATCACCCAGCACCGGGTACATCAGGTAGCGGACCTTGATCCCGGCGTCGAGGTACTCGGGCATGTCCTGGTGGACCTCGCGGCAGTACGGGCAGTTGGGGTCGGTAAACACGTTCAGCACGCCCCGCTGCTCGCCATTCGGCGTGTACACCGTCAGCTCGCTGTCGTCGATATCCGCGAACAGGCCAGCGCGCACTTGGTTGCGGGAACGCTCGGTCAGGTTGTCCCGGGTCTCGAGCTCGATCAGCGCGCCCTGCAACAGGTAGCGCCCGTCCTCGGAGACATAGAAGATGTCCGTGCCATAGCGGACCTCGTACATCCCGTCCAGCGGGGTGGATTCAATCGCGTCGATCTCGGCATTCGGGATCAGCCGGTTCAGGCTCTCCTCGATGGCCTCGGTGGCCAGCGCGGGGGTTGCGGCAAAGGCCAGCAGTGCGGCCAGGGGAAGCATGCGTTTCGGGAACATGGACTCTCTCGTTGCTGGGGTAAGAAGTGGGCCAAGTCTATCAGGCTGGCGCCCCGTGCCGGTTCAACCTTGGCGGGAGGCATTGATCTGTTCGTGCCGCGGGGCTGTCCGCGCATTGTGCCTATGACGTCATCCACGCGGATGATGTTCCGCATGCAGGTGTTGCAGACGCGCGCGGGCCACGTGGGTATAGATCTGCGTAGTGGACAGGCTGCTGTGCCCGAGCAGCATCTGCACCACGCGCAGGTCCGCTCCGTGATCCAGCAGATGAGTGGCAAACGCATGCCGCAGGGTATGCGGCGACAGCGGCGCCTCGATCCCGACCTGACGCGCATACGCCTTGATACGGTACCAGAAGGCCTGCCGCGTCAACCCGCGTCCGCGACGCGTAACGAATACGGTCTCGACCGGCGGGTGCCCGGCCATCAGCGCCGGCCGGCCAGTATCGAGATAGCGTCCCAGCCAGTCGGCCGCCTCCTCGCCCAGCGGGACCAGACGCTCCTTCTCGCCCTTGCCCGTCACGCGCACCACGCCCTGCCGGATATTGAGCCCGGAGCGTTCCAGCCCCACCAGCTCGGACACCCGCAGGCCCGTCGCGTACATCAGTTCCAGCATGGCCCGGTCGCGCAATCCCAGCGGCCCGGAGACATCCGGGGCCCCCAGCAGGGCATCGACCTGGGCCTCGGACAGGCTGTCCGGAAGCGGACGACCGGGGCGTGGCGACTCGATCCCGACGCTGGGGTCGTCGGCCCGCAGTCCGTGCTGTGCGAGGAACCGGTAGAAACGTCGCATGCTGGATACCAGGCGGGTCACGCTGCGCGGTCGTGAACCGGCTTGCATGCGTGCCCCGACATGACCCAGCAAGTCGGCGGTGGTAGCTACCTCCAGGGTGACCGCGCGAGTCGCAAGCCAGCGATGCAGCGCCGTCAGGTCGCGCCGATAGGCCGCCAGGGTATGGTCGGACAAACCCTCGACCGCCCAGAGTTCGTCCAGGAAGCGGTCGAGGATAGCGGGGGCCGTCTCGCTCGCGGTCACGCCTTACGGATTGCCCGGTGCCTCCGGGGTCTCCGCCCGGAATTTGCCGGCCAGGCTCTCGAACACCTTGGTCAGTTCCAGCGGCAGCGGGAAGAAGATGCTGTTGGCAGTGCCGTTGGTCGACATGTCGGCCATGGTCTGCAGGTAGCGCAGCTGCAGCGCGGCCGGGCTCGCCTCCATCTTCTGCGCGGCCTGCACCAGCTTTTCGGCCGCCTGCAATTCGCCCTCGGCGTGGATGACCTTGGCGCGGCGTTCGCGCTCGGCCTCGGCCTGGCGGGCGATCGCGCGGATCATGGAGTCGTCCAGGTCGACGTGCTTGATCTCGACGTTGGTGACCTTGATGCCCCAGGCGTCGGTCTGCGAGTCGAGGATCTCCTGGATGTCGTTGTTCAGCTTGTCGCGCTCGGAGAGCATCTCGTCGAGATCATGCTTGCCGAGGACCGAGCGCAATGTGGTCTGCGCGAGCTGGCTGGTCGCGGCGTAGTAGTCCTCCACCTGGATCACCGACTTGGCCGAATCCACCACGCGGAAGTACAGCACCGCGTTGACCCGGACGGTGACGTTGTCCTGCGAGATCACGTCCTGACTGGGTACGTCGAGGGTGATGATGCGCAGGTCAATGCGCACCATCTGCTGGATGCCGGGGATCACGATGATCAGGCCAGGGCCCTTGACCGACTGGAACCGCCCCAGAAAAAACACCACGCCACGCTCGTACTCGCGCAGCACCTTGATGGACATCGCGATGATCGCGACGATGATGACCAGCGGGACTACAAAAATACCGAAATCGTTCATGGCCTGCTCCTTTCGCTGCTGCTGTCAGGGCGGCGCGGATCCGCACCGCCCCCGGTCGACGCGATCACTCGCTCGCGCCTCCCGTGTTCGATTCTTCCTCCACCGGTTCGACACTCAGACGCAGACCCTCGATCGCGGTGACTCGTACCGGCTGTCCTGCGCGAATCGGGCGGGTAGTGGTCGCGTTCCACAGTTCGCTGTGCACCCAGACGCGACCGCGGGCATCGAAGTCCTCGCGTGCCTCGCCGATCATGCCGATCATTTCCTCGTAACCGGTGGCCGGCTGCTTGCCGCGCAGCTTGAATAACCGACCCAGGACCCAGACCGAAAACAGCCCGATCGCGATGGCGGTCCCCAGCACCAGCGGCAAGGCGACATTCAGGTTGGGATCGTCCCAAAGGATGATGGAACCCACGGTAAACGCCACGATCCCTCCTATGCCCAGCGCCCCGAAACTGGGCACGAAGGCCTCCGCCACCATGAAGATCATGCCCAGCAGCATCAGCGCCAGGCCCGCGTAATTCACCGGCATCACCTGCAGCGCGAAGAACGCCAGGATCAGCGCGATCGAACCGATCACCCCGGGATAGATCGCACCCGGGTTGGCCAGTTCAAAGATGATGCCGTAAATCCCGATCAGCATCAGGATATAGGCGATGTTCGGGTTGGTGATCACTGCCAGCAGACGCGTACGCCAGTCGGGATCCATGCGCACGATCTCCAGCCCTTCGGTGGCCAGCGTACGCTCGCCATCCTGCATGCGCACCGTTTGGCCATCGAGCTGCCCGAGCAAGTCGTCCAGGTTGTCGGCGACGAAGTCGATCACATTCTGTTCCAGCGCCGCCCGCGCGGTCAGGTTGGACCCCTCGCGTACCGCCTCCTCGGCCCAGTCGGCGTTGCGGTCATAGCGCTCGGCCAGGCCCCGGATGTAGGACACCGCGTCCTCCAGCACCTTGCGCTCCATCGCGTCCGCGCCACGCCGGGGCTCGTCAGCCTCCGCGGCATCTCCGTTCGCCGCATCGGCGTCCGCGGCCTCCGCTTCCCCGGTCTCGGCCGCGTCGGCCTCGCCGCTCGACCCGTCATTCGTGTCGCTGTCTTCGTCGGCACCGTCCGGTTCGTCGCGTTCCGGCGGGTCCATGCCTGGCAGGCCGCCGCCGCCCATCTGCACCGGGGTTGCCGACCCCAGGTTGGTGGCCGGCGTCATCGCCGCCACATGCGAGGCGTACAGGATGTAGGTGCCAGCGCTGGCCGCGCGCGCACCGGCCGGATGGACATAGGTCACCACCGGCACGCTGGAGCGCAGGATATTCTTGTTGATACTGCGCATGCTGGAATCCAGCCCCCCGGGGGTATCCAGCATCAGCACCACGAGCTCGGCGGCCTGCTCCTCGGCGGCCTCGATCCCGCGGCGGACGTAGTCGCCACTGGCCGGACCGATCGCGCCGTCCACGGTCAGCAGAATACCCTGGCGCGCGCCGGTGTCCTGGGCGCTGCTGGCCGCCAGCCAGGCTGCGCCCAGCAACAGGCAAAGCCCCCAGACCAGGCGACGCGCGAACCTCGTGGCAGCTTTCATCCATTCCCTCCCGGGTTCCCCGGAACACGTTCCAGCGTACACTTTCGCCACCATAAACCATTGGCCGTCACGCCGCCGAACCCGCCCGCCATGTCCGATGCCTTGAACCAGACCGATCCCCGTTCCCCGTCGATCCTCCCGCTCGGTGTGGTCCTTGCGGGCGGTCAGGGCCAGCGCATGGGGGGCGTGAACAAGGGATGGATCATCTGGCAGGGGCGCCCCCTGGTCGAGCAGGTCATCAAGCGCCTGCAACCGCAGGTCGCAACCCTCGTGATCAGCACCAATACGGATATCGACCGCTACCAAGCCCTGGGGTTTCCGTGCGTCACGGATCCCTTTCCGGATTACCGCGGACCGCTGGCCGGGATCGCCGCGGCGTTCGCGGCCCACCCCGGCCAATCCCTGCTGTGCATGCCGGTGGACGCCCCCCGGGGTCCGGCAGACCTGGGGCTGCGGCTGACGCGCGCGCTGGAGACCTCGACCGCGCCCGCTGCGATCGCGCATGACGGCGATCGCTTGCAGCCACTGTTCGCGTTGCTGCGCCCGGTACTGGCCGAGCGACTGCGCGCCGAGCTGGACGCGGGTTCGCTGGCCGTGGGGCGCTGGTTTCGCGAGATCGGGGCCGAAGTGGTGGATTTTTCCGACCAGCCACAGGCCTTCGTCAACCTCAATACCCCGGACGACCTGCAAACACGCTGATCCATATCCGCGCGCCAGCGGGCACTGGGGGCAGATTTCCTGCCCGAGCAGGACCGCTATACTGCGGCCTGTGAACCCGCCCGCCACGCCCAGGGCAACGTTACAGCCAACAGGGAATGCACCATGGACGACCGCCAGCCAACCCCGCCGCGCCTCGCGTTCGCCGCCTGGAGCGGCAGCGGCAAGACCACCCTGCTGAAGGCGGTGATCCCGATCCTGCGCCAGCGCGGGCTGCGCCTGGCGATGATCAAGCATGCCCATCACGACTTCGACGTCGACAAGCCCGGCAAGGACAGCTTCGAACTGCGCCATGCCGGCGCGGAACAGATGCTGGTCGCCTCCGGCCGACGCTATGCGCTGATGGTAGAGACCCCGGAGACCGACGACGGGCGCACGCCGGATCTGGATATGCTGTGCGCGCGGCTGGACCCAACGCGCACGGACCTGGTCCTGGTGGAAGGGTTCAAGCAGGCGCGCCTGCCGAAGATCGAGGTCTACCGGCCGGCGCTCGGGAAACCCCCGCTGTACCGCGAGGTCGACGGCGTGGTCGCGGTGGCCACCGACGCCACCACCCTGGATTTCGACGGCCCGCTGCTGCCGGTCAACGAGCCCGAGGCGGTCGCCGATTTCATCATCGCCCACCTCCACCTGAACACGGAGACGCCCCATGCCTGAGGCCGCCCCCGGTTGCGACGAGTTCGATCCCAATGCCAAGACCCTGGAGCAGGCGCGCGCCGCGATCCTCGAGACCTGCCAGGCCCTGACCGCCACCGAGGAAGTATCGCTGGAGGAGGCTCTGGGCCGGACCCTGGCCGAGGCGGTACATGCCCGCATCGACGTTCCGCCCGCCGCGGTCTCGGCGATGGATGGCTATGCCCTGCGCACCGAGGATGCCCGCGAGGACACGACCCTGGAACTCATCGGCACCTCGGCCGCCGGACACCCGTGGGAAGGCGAGGTCGGTCCGGGTCAGTGCGTGCGCATCCTGACCGGCGCGGTGGTCCCGGACGGCGCGGAGGTGGTCATCATGCAGGAGCAGGTACACGTGACGGAGGACGGCCATGGCATCCGCCTCCTGAAGGGCCGCTTCGCCCCACGCCACAACATCCGCGAGGCGGGCAGCGACACTGCGGCCAATACTCCCCTGTATGCCCCCGGGCAGGTGTTCGGTGCCGCCGAGGTCGGGGTGCTGGCAACCCAGGGCATCTCCCGAATTCCGGTCCTGCGCCGCCCGCGCGTCGCGTTCTTCTCCACCGGCGACGAGCTGGTGCCGCTGGGGCAGCCCCTGGGGCCCGGCCAGATCCATGACAGCAACCGCCATACCCTCCGCGCCCTGCTGCGGTCCTGCCCGGTGGAGGCGCTGGACTATGGCGTGATCCGCGACACCGAGGAGGAGGTGCGCGAGGCACTGACCCGCGCCGGCGAGGAGGCCGACCTGATCATCACCACCGGCGGGGTCTCGGTCGGGGACGCCGACCACGTGACTCGAGTGTTGCAAGCCTCGGGACAGATCGGCTTCTGGAAACTGGCGATCAAGCCCGGACGTCCACTGGCCTTCGGCCGGTTCGGTCGGGCCCATTTCTTCGGCCTCCCGGGCAACCCGGTCGCGGTGATGACGACCTTTGCGCTGCTCGCCCGCCCCGCCCTGCTCGCGCTCGCCGGACGTTCTGCGGATGCACCGCGCACAATCCGGGCGCGCCTGGAGGAGGACCTGCACAAGACCCCCGGGCGCAAGGACTTCCAGCGCGGCTTGCTGCGAGCCGAGGGGGACGACTGGAGCGTGCGCCCGGTCAGGGGGCAGAATTCCCACCAGTTACGCGCGATGAGCGAGGCCAATGCCTACATCGTGCTGCCCCGGGAATCCGACGGGGCACGCGCTGGCGAACAGGTGGAGGTCCTCCCGTTCGCCGAGATCTTCCCCGAGTCCTTCGGCTGACGCCCCCGGGGCCCGTATCTCCGGGGCTTCGGCCAGGCCGCCGTAAACACCGGATGCCGAACCAGGGCCAGCCAACGGAGGGTTCAGAGCCGACGAACCCGCCGCTGGGCGGGCGGCGGTTACATCGCGCGGATGCGTTCGCGCTGGGCGGCGAGCTGGTCGCGGGTGGCGTGCATCTCGGCGACGCGGTCGCGTTCCTTCTGCACCACGTCGGCCGGGGCGCGGTCGACGAAGCTCGCGTTGGAAAGCCGCTTCTCGCTTTGCTCGAGGTTCTTGTCGAGCTTGCCGATCTCCTTGTCCAGGCGGGCCAGTTCGGCGTCCTTGTCGATCAGCCCGGCCAGCGGGATCAGTAGCTGCATGTCGCCGACCAGGGCCATCGCGGATTCCGGGGCCTCGTCGGTCGTGTCCAGCCAGGTAACGCTTTCGGGCTTGGCGAGGAACTCCAGCAGGCCGCGGTGGCGGGTGTAGCGTTCCTGGTCGGCCTCGCTCCAGTTCTTCACCAGCACCGGCAGCGGCTTGCCCGGGGCGATGTCCATCTCCGCGCGGATGCGGCGCAGCCCAGTGATGAAGTCCTTGACCCAGTCGAGTTCGGCGGTGGCGGTGGCGTCGCGCGGGAAGCCGTCGCGCGCCGGCCAGGGGCGCTGCACCAGGAATTCGATGTCGTCGCCAATGCCGGCATGCGGCTTGACGCTGGTCCAGATGGCCTCGGTGATGAACGGGGTTACCGGGTGCAGCAGGCGCAGCAGGGCTTCCAGCACGGTTGCCAGGGTATTGCGCGTGGCGCGCTTGACCGCTTCCGGCGTGGCCGCGTCGTTCAGGACCGGCTTCGTCAGTTCCAGGTACCAGTCGCAGTAGTCGTGCCAGGTGAACTCGTAGAGTGTCTGCGCGGCGAGGTCGAAGCGGTAGGCATCGAGCTGTGCCGTAGCGGTCTCGGCGGTCACGGCCAGGCGGTCGAGAATCCAGCGATCGGCCAGCGTGCGGTTTTCCGCGGTATCCGCGGCCGCCGAGCAGTCGTGGCCCTCGACGTTCATCAGCACGAAGCGCGAGGCGTTCCACAGCTTGTTGCAGAAGTTGCGGTAGCCCTCGATGCGGCCGAGGTCGAACTTGATGTCGCGCCCGGTGGTGGC